>CAJQNM010000710.1 GCA_905479665.1 uncultured Saprospiraceae bacterium | reverse complement strand
AGGGGTCAATTGCGATTGACCCGAACCGCTAGAAGGGGTCAATTGCGAATGACTCAAACTGCCTAGCCAGTATGGTCTGAAAACCAATTGCCACCCGAATTTTCTCGCCTGCGTTCTGCCTTGGTCATCATAAACGTATCTCGATCCAACAGGAATTCCTCTTCCTGAACTTCTTCTAAAATCGGTGTCGGTTCCTCTGAAAACTCTATCTGGTGTCTGAAAATAAATGCCGCCAGAATTCCTACCAATCCACCAATGAGGTGGCTTTCCCAGGAAATACCCGGCTGATTGGGAAGAACACCTAGAAACATACTACTGTAGAGGAAAATGATGATGAGTGAGAGAACAATCGATTTGAGGTTGCGACGGAAGATACCATTCCAGAATATGAAAGAAATGAGGCCATAGACTACCCCACTTGCGCCAATGTGAAACGCTGATTTGGCAAAAATCCAAACTCCTATTCCAGTCAGCAACCAGATAAATAACATGCTTTTGTAGGCTACTCTTCTGAAGAAGTATAGGATCATTGCCATACCCATAAAAAGAGGCACTGAGTTGCTAGTGATATGCATGAAGTCTCGACTGGAGTGTATAAAAGGGGAGGTGATCACACCCCAGAGACCATCGACATGGCGCGGGTAAATGCCTAAACTGGCGAAACTCGCACCCAGACCCATCTGGACGATCTGGATGACCCACATGACTGCCAGAATGATGCTGGGAAATCGAAGGCTTTGATAAAGTCGTGATTCTTTTAATGATGCCATCTACAATTTAAATCTTCGGGAGATCAATTTAACGAATTCGCGTGCCCGATCTATTTTGTCTTCATTCATCCAGGCAAACTTACGGATGAGATGTCGGGAGAGAAATACCTGAGCATCTTCAAAGCTATGCTTGCGATTGAGGGTATCCATGGTATCGGCAAACTCTTCACTCTGTCCGTCAAAAAGCTCGTTGATGTAGAGGATACGATCATTGATGCCAAGGCTTTTTGTGAGATCCTTGATTGGTGTATTAGCGAGACGGTCAGAAAGTTCCGACCCATCACCAGCCTCAAAGAGTGCTGCATAACGTGGATCGATAGGGCTGGCCTTTATCATCTCCACGAGTGTGTTGTCTTGCGGCATGGTCTGAGATTCGCCGTTGCTGTGTGTGGCCGACATCACTTCTAGTGGTTCGACGATCTCCGAGGCAGGTTGAACCACCTCTAGAGTTTCTGCTTTGGGTATCTCTGGAACTACGATTTCAGGAGCCTCAGGTTCAGGTATCTCGGGTAGGGTTGCTTCTGGAGCCTTTAGTTCTGGCATCTCTGGGGCCACTATTTCGATTGCTTCATCGGCAAGAGCTGCTTTCATCGCTTCCTTCTCTTGCTCCACACGTGAATCCGAAAACTCCAATATACCCGCTGCTTTGAGCAGATAACTCTTAATCAGATCTTTTTCCAATTGACTCATGGCGTCCTCTCCAGCCATGATGGTTTCGATTTTATGTAAAATGTTTTGCAGTTGGATTCGCGCATTCATAGTTATTCCCTTTTTTATGTAGCTGACTTCGTACCTACTAACGAAGTTTTTTTTCTCCTTATGGTATCTTTGGGGCTATATTTTAACATATGTTTCTAGAGCCGGGTCAAAGAGGTCAGCGTAGTGGATGGATAGAGGTGATCTGTGGGTCAATGTTTTCCGGCAAAACCGAAGAACTGATTCGACGCCTGAAACGAGCGCGCATTGCAGGTCAGCGTGTAGCTGTCTACAAGCCTTTTATCGATGATCGCTATGCCACGGATGAAGTGGTGTCGCACGATGCCAACAAGTTGGTTTCGATCGCGATAGACTCGTCTCGGGCGCTTCTTAACGTCCCGGAGGATACGCAAGTGATCGGCATTGATGAGGCTCAATTTTTTGATCCTGAATTGCCCACCATCGTTCAAAACCTTGCTTTGCGAGGTATGCGCATTATTATTGCCGGACTCGATTTAGACTATCGGGGCGAGCCTTTTGGCCCCATGCCTGCTTTGCTGGCCGTATCGGAGTACATCACGAAGGTGCATGCCATCTGCCCCCATTGTGGCAACTTGGCTACCCATTCGTACCGACTTTCGCAAGAGTCAGATCAAGTCTTGGTAGGGGAGCGGGACCGTTATGAACCGCGCTGTCGTGTATGCTATGCTATGGGAAATATTCTCGCCTTAAAACCCAGCTAAATCTGTTACTTTTGGCGACAATCATGGAGCCAAAAAAGATAAAGAACGCACTCATTTCCGTGTACCATAAACGCGGCCTCGATGAGATCTTGGAGCAACTTGCTGAACGAGGTGTTCAGATCTATTCTACGGGAGGTACCAAAGACTATATAACA
Organism: uncultured Saprospiraceae bacterium; assembly: GCA_905479665.1. Lineage (GTDB taxonomy): Bacteria > Bacteroidota > Bacteroidia > Chitinophagales > Saprospiraceae > CAJQNM01. The sequence goes on along the minus strand of CAJQNM010000710.1, from coordinate 6,663 downwards.
GAAAAGGGTTTCGAGGTGCACACTGTGGAGGAGCTTACCACCTATCCATCGATCTTGAGTGGTCGGGTTAAGACCTTGCATCCCAAAGTGTTTGGAGGTATTCTGGCCCGCAGAGAGGAAGATCATCTTGCGGAGCTGCAAGCCTATCAAATTCCTGAGTTTGATTTAGTCATTGTTGACCTCTACCCGTTTGAAGAAACCGTGGCTCGCTCAGACGATGAAGGTGAGATCATTGAGAAAATTGACATTGGGGGCATTTCTCTGATCCGGGCGGCAGCAAAAAACTATCGAGATGTGCTTGTCGTACCATCGGTAGGACAATATGATGCATTGGTCAAATTGCTCAAGAAAAAGCAAGGATTTTCAGACATAGCGGATCGGAAGCAAATGGCAATGCAAGCCTTTCAGATTTCGTCTCACTACGATACAGCCATTTACCATTACTATGCCAGTGATGGGACCAACAAGGCCCTCAAAGTGAGCATGCAAAATGGCTCTGAGCTGCGGTATGGTGAGAACCCACATCAAACGGGCCAATTCTATGGAGACTTTGCTGAGATGTTTGAGATTTTAGGCGGTAAGCCGCTGTCTTACAATAATCTGGTTGATATTGATGCAGCCGTAAATCTCATGCGCGAGTTTGTCAATGAGCGGCCCACTTTTGCAGTGCTTAAACATACCAATGCCTGCGGATTGGCCTGTCGTGACTCGGTTGCTCTAGCCTGGAGAGATGCTTTGGCAGGAGACCCTATTTCAGCGTTTGGAGGTATTTTGATTTGCAATCAAGAAATAGACTTGACCACTGCCGAGCAAATTGACACGCTATTTTACGAAGTGCTTATTGCTCCCTCATTTGCCAGTGATGCGCTGGCCTTGCTGCAGAAAAAGAAGAAACGCATTCTCCTTCGCATCAAACACTTTAAAGTGCCGAAGCGGTTGTTCAAGAGTCTGCTCAATGGGGTCATTCAGCAGGATTCAGACCTGCGCACAGAGTCAGCGGCAGACTTGACCACGGTCACTAAGGTTGCTCCCAGTGAGGAGCAGACCAGTGATCTACTTTTCGCAAATAAACTTGCCAAACACCTCAAATCAAACACTATTGTACTGGCCAAAAACAATCAACTCATTGGAATGGGTTGTGGGCAGACATCTAGGGTGGATGCACTGAAACAAGCAATTATTAAGGCAAGGGCTTTTGGCTTTTCACTAGAAGATACAGTAATGGCCTCCGACGCGTTTTTCCCTTTTCCAGACTGCGTACAAATTGCTCATGAAGCCGGCGTAATTGCCGTGGTCCAACCTGGAGGATCAATCAAGGACGAGGACAGCATCAAGGCCGCAGACGAGCGCTCGATGGTCATGGTCACGACGGGCATCCGTCACTTCAAGCATTGATTCTTGTCTTTCACCGCCCTGGTATTTGATATTGGCAACACCAGCACGAAAGTTGGGCTGTATTGGGGAGGAGTCTTAAAAAAGCAATTTAAGACCGAGAGTGCTGGTTTAGGGGTTCGAGCCTTCAAAGCATATCTGAAAAAATACGATGCCAAGTACAGCATGGTGAGCTCGACCAAGCATCTTCGGCCGACCCTTGCCCGTTTTATAGAGGATGATGACTACTTATTTGTCCTCGACCACCGACTTTCCTTTCCCTTTCGAGTGCTTTACCGGACCCCAAAAACGTTGGGACCAGATCGACTGGCTGGCATTGCTGGGTCTTTGCATCATTTTCCGAGGGGGAGTAATCTGGTTATCGATGCGGGTACTTGCATCACCTATGATATGATCACAAAAGAGAAAAATTATGTCGGTGGTAACATTTCACCGGGTATCCATATGCGTCTTAGTGCTATGAACTACTATACAGATGCCCTGCCTTTGATCAAGCATTTTACCAATGCAAGGTCACACGGCACGAGTACTACCTCAGCCCTCCAGGCCGGTGCAGCATGGGGAGCGGTGCACGAGTTAGATGGTTTTATACAAGCATATAAGAAGAAGTATGGCCGACTTAACATAGTCTTAACTGGTGGGGACGCACCTTTTTTTGTTAATCGACTGAAAACGAAGATATTTGTCGCTCCAAATTTGGTACTGGAGGGGTTAAGAAAACTATTGGAACACAATGTCAAAGGCATCGATTAGTTTATTCGCCATAGTCGCAAGCATCTTGCTCGTGATCGGCCATCTGGATGCGCAGATCTCCGGAAATTCACCGTATTCCAGATTTGGTTTAGGGGATCTTACTTCCGGCAATTTTGTGCATTTGCAAAGTATGGGAGGCATCTCGGCAGCCTATGGTGATGCCTATCAAACCAACTTGCGAAATCCGGCCTCGCTCGCTCGACTACAGGCTACCTCCTTTGAGACAGGATTTGATGTATCGCGATCTTCCCTCAAGTCATCCGATCAAAGTGCAAAATTTTGGGGGGGAGGCATGAACTACCTTGCGCTTTCTTTTCCGGTTCTAAATCCACTTAACAGAGCACTAGATCGCAAAACACTTGATTTTAGTTGGGGTATGAGTATGTCGCTGAGCCCGTACTCCAAGGTCAATACCAGCAGCAGCCTGAACGAGGTACTGGATAATATAGGAAATGTGACACGCGAGTTTGAAGGTAGTGGTGGCCTAAATAAGGTTTCCTTTGCCAATGGCTTTAAACATAAAAATCTGTATGCAGGGCTGAATCTGTCCTATGTTTTTGGACAGATTTTGCAAGAGCGATCAATACTTTACAATTCCATCCCGCTGCCATACCACATTTACTCCCGAGACAATTTTAGTTTTCGCGGGTTTGTTTGGGATGTTGGCCTTCAATATGATTTGGACTTAGGTACCGAAGGAACGAGAGATCGAGATGGTAATCTTCTCCATGGTATCACCTTTGGGCTTTCCTTTGGAACGAGTGGTCCACTGACCACGTTATCTGATCAGTATCGAGCGACACGCGGTGCCACCTGGACGGGACTCTCTGATGATGTGATCGATTCCAATCAGGAGCAGACCGATACCATCCTCCTCACCGAGTCCCAAAAAGAAAACGGCAATTTACCCAGTAGTCTGAGCCTCGGAGCGGTGTGGCGGAAAGGAGAGAAGTGGCTCATAGGAGTGAATTTTAGCAGGGCCGGATGGTCTTCCTTCAAGAGCTCAGTGGTAGAAGGAGGAGTGGCAAATGCCACTCGGATTGGCATCGGAGCAGAATATCGACCAGACGCCAATTCGTACCGTTATTATCATCATAAGATAAAGTATCGGGGAGGATTGACTTTTGGGTCAGATCCACGTCTTATTAACGGGAATCAATTGAAAGAAGTGACAGTAGATTTGGGAGTGGGCTTACCTATTTTTCTTTCTCGTCAGATTTCCTTTATTAATTTAGGAATTGAATACGCTTCGAGGGGTGGTGATGTACCGATATCTGAGAACACGTTTAGATTCAAAATGGGTGTCACACTCAACAATAACTTATGGTTTTACAAAAGAAAATACAACTAATGATGAGCTCGAAAACTCAAATCTTCCAATTACTGGTTCTGCCGCTATTTGCGATTTTGCTTACCGCACAAGGAGCATTTGCTCAGTGCGAGACCTGGAACGACAGTCCCCAAAAAGAAGAGGCTGAAAATGCGCATTCCAACTATCGCTCTGCCATGAAGATCAAGGATATGGATCTTGCCTACACAGAGTGGAAAAAGGCATACGATATTGCACCAGCTGCCGACGGCATCCGCGATCATCATTATACGGACGGAATCAAGCTTTTTAAAGAAAAATTGAAAGCTGCGACTGACGATGCGAAAAAACAGGAATTCAAGGAAAATATCCTGCAGCTCTACGACCAAGCCGCTGGATGCTATCGGAGTCAGAGCATCACCTTAAAGAGTTGCACTGATCAGGCGTGCTATGATGCCAAAGCCAATCAACTGATGGGTCGCAAGGGGTTTGATATGTTTTATGATCTCAATTCAAATTATGAAGACAATCTGGTTCCTCTGGAACAAGCCATCTCAGGAGCCGACGAAGTTGAATACATCGTTTTTGAGCCGATTGCAAATATTGTCGTGCATCAATTTAAGAATGGCAAAATGGAGGCAGAGAAAGCACGCCAGATATACGAGCGCCTCAATGTACTTGCGGATTGGAATATTGAAAATAATGATCAGTACAGTGAGTACTACGAGTCAACACAAAAGCGATTTCAGTCTAAATATGCTGAAATTGAGAGCGAAATATTTGACTGCGAATATTTCAAAGCGAAGCTCATGCCGAAGTATGATGAGAAGCCTGATGATCCCGAAATCGTAAAATATACCTACAACAAACTGCTGCAAGAGGGCTGCGACAAAGAAGATCCATTTTTGAAGAAATTGGAAGGGGTTTATCAGAAATATGCTTCAGAGGAAAATGCCAAAATGCAAGCCGAATTTGAAGCCAACAACCCTGGCGTTGTAGCCAATAAATTATACAAGGCAGGTGACTTCGTAGGTGCGATAGAAAAATATCGAGAGGCCCTCGAGGCAGAAAGCGATGACGAAAAGAGAGCTACTTATTTGTTCAGCATTGCCTCTATCGAGGGGCGTAAGTTGAACAAAATGCAGGACGCCCGTAGCAATGCGAAGAAAGCTGCAGAGTTGCGCCCCAAATGGGGATCACCCTGGATCTTGATTGGTGACCTGTACGCAAGGTCAGCCAAATCGTGTGGCAAAGACTCCTTTGGCCAGCGCCTTGTGATCTTGGCCGCGATCGACAAGTACAGCTACGCAAAATCCATCGACCCGGAAGCGGCCGAGGAAGCTGATCGTAAGTTGAAAAATTATTACGGCAACATTCCAGAAAAAAATGATGCCTTCATGCGTGGTCATGAAGCCGGAGCTCGATTGAGCACAGGTTGTTGGATCGGGGAGACTGTCACCTTGCGTGTACAAGACAGCGAGTGAAAAGACTGATTTCTGCCTGTATCGCCCTAAGTCTCTTTTTTGGGTGCGCACCTAAAATTCAAGAGCAGGTTGCCATTTCTCCAGAACCTGCTCCTGTTACAACAGGAGCAGATGAGGGAGATTTAAGTCCATGCAGCAAGTTTTCCGATAGCCCGCTCGAGGATGAGGCCATGACCGCCCACGTGCTCTACCGTGATTTCTTGCGCGAGGGCAAATATGATGAAGCGTTTCCCTACTGGAAGAGAGCATATGACATTGCTCCTGCTGCCGACGGAAAGCGCAATACCCACTATGCAGACGGAATAAGACTGTATGAGCATTTTGTCAGCGTAGAGACCAATCCTGCCAAACGCCAGGAACAGATTGATCAGATCTTCAAATTCTACGACGAGATTGAAGAATGCTATGGAGAGGAGGGGTATGTAGCTGGGCGCAAGGCTTTTGACTATTACTATAAATATAAGGGCCTGGCTAGCGATGACGAGATTTTTGGACTTTTTCGCAAGTCGATAGATACCGATGGAGAGGATGCCCAACTCTTTATCATCAACCCATTCACGGATTTACTAGTCAAGAACTATCAGGCTGAGAAAATAGAACTGGGTGCCGCACAGAAGTACACTGAGATGATCAAGCAGCGCATTGCCAAGGGATATAAGAGTGGTAAGAATAAGCCGCAATGGGACATCATCAGCGAGTATGCCCTGCAGCGGCTAGAGTCATTTGAGGGTGTAAAAGGCTTCTATGATTGTGAATACTATGCAGAAAAATATTTCAGCGATTTTAAAGCCGCACCTTCTGATTGCGAGATCATAAATCAGGTCTATGGCCAATTGAAGCGAGGAGGCTGTCTGATAGATGACCCCCGACTGGCAGAAATTCAAGAAGCATACAATCAGCATTGCAAGAAAGTAGTCCCACCCTCAGATTCGAAGCAAGCGTATGCAGCTCTGCGCGAAGGCAACTACGAAGAGGCAGTCGTAAAATTTCAGGAAGCAGCAGATAAAGCTGAGGACAATGAAAAAAAGGCAACCTATCTTATGCTTGTTGCCAAGGTGCACTATGCACACTTGAAAGATTTTCCGAAGGCACGCAAGGCTGCCCTCGAAGCTGCCAATTTTAAGGCAAATTGGGGCGACCCGTACTTACTCATTGGTCGTTTGTACGCCTCCAGTGGGCCTTTGTGTGGCCCAGGTCGAGGATGGGATAGTCAGATAGTCGTATGGCCAGCAATTGACAAGTGGAACTATGCCAAGAAGATTGATCCCAATGCAGCGAAAGAGGCAAATAAATGGATCGGCCGTTATGCCCAATACATGCCTGCAAAAGAGGAGATATTCCAGCGCAATCTGCAAAGTGGCCAGACTTTTCGAGTACCATGCTGGATCCAAGAGAATACAACCATTCGCGCCGCAAAATCCTAGGAGGCTGTTGAATTACTGGCTCGATTTGGCTCGCTAGCTTATTTTAGTTGCAGACGAGCCAAAAAACGCAGAAATAGCCGAGCTATATCGAGTATTTTTTGGGTGAAGTATGCGGGCAAAAGAAGCCGCGAACGAATCAGAGTTAGTATTTCAACAGCCTCCTAGGAGGCTGTTGAATTACTGGCTCAATTTGGCTCGCTAGCTTATTTTAGCTGCAGACGAGCCAAAAAACGCAGAAATAGCCGAGCTATATCGAGTATTTTTGGTGAAGTATGCGGGCAAAAGAAGCCGCGAACGAATC
>CAJQNM010000709.1 GCA_905479665.1 uncultured Saprospiraceae bacterium | reverse complement strand
AATACGACTTTTTATCTTGATGGGTATCCAGCTACTGTTCCTCGAGACTCTCAAAAGGTTTGGTCGTGCAGAATAAATTGAAAATTGCCAGAGCTGAACGTGATCTGACTCAGGAGCAATAGGCCAATAAGATTGGTGTTTCCAGGCAGACCATCAATTCTATTGAGAAAAACCGATATGTACCCTCGACGATACTGTCATTAAAACTATCCGAGCTATTTGGTATATCCGTAAATGACTTATTTATTCTGGAAGAGAGTGATTAGAAAGAGGACACGCACTACTTCTTCTTGGTCGCTTTCTCGTACAAAGCAATCCATTGGTCTACGGTCATTTTTTTGCATAACTCCCCGATTAAATCGTAGGGAATATGATCGATCTTTTTGAACCGGATGCAACTTTTGCCCATGTCTAGTTTGTACTTCGAGTGCTTAGGATATTCAGCGACAAACCAGTCATGCAGATCTTGATCGGCATATATTCCACTGTGGTAAAGCGCAATAAAATTTTTCTGCGATGCAATATTGATGAAGGGCAGGGGAATTTTGGGATCACAATGATATCCATCTGGATAGAGGCTATGAGGAACGAAGAATCCGATCATCTTATAGGTGATGCCTTCCTCGTATCCATTGGGAAGATTGTCTTTAACAACACTGCAAAGTCGTCGTATCGCGACTCTGCGCTCTTCTTGCAGATTCCCAATATATTCTTCCGGTGTGGTGACTTCATTTTTCATATGCAATGTCAGAATATGGTGAAGACCCTAAGATAATTGAATTCTTAATTTCCTAGTGTACGATTCGCATAGAGCAATCTGTATCCTGCTGAAACCTTTTGGAGACAAATTTGCAAAGCACAAAAAATAAGATGTGATGGCCCTGTGCATGTCATGAATCGCAACCGACCTTTATCGAAAGAAATTCACTATCTATGTAAATACGGATTTGAGTGATTTCACCTGATAAAGGCGCTTCCAAACAAAGGACGAGGAGGTAGAGCAACCAACCATAGATTTCTGCATGAAAAAATTACTAAGGAGAACAGCAAGAACATTGGGAGGATTGATTTTGCTCCTACTTCTAACCTATCTTTTTTTCTTCGTAAAGTGGAAGATACAGTCTTCTACTAATCTGAAACTAGCCGGTGACGAGGTGCAAACCCTGCAAAGTGATGGTCAGACCTTTCGTGATCTCAATAAAAATGGAACGTTAGATACCTATGAAGACGTAACTGCGACAATAGAAGATCGGGTAGAGAATCTACTCGCTCAAATGCAGCTTGATGAAAAGGCGGGGTTGATGTGTGCACATTTTTTGGCAATGCAAGAATCAGGTGCACTTCTTGAAATACCAAGTATTTCGGACCCCTTTTCACTCATCACCGAAAGCACTTCTGCTACCATTTTGAAAATGAAAATCAATCACGTTCAGAATCTCAGTGGTGCTTCTGCATCCGCCTATGCCACCTGGAATAACAATTTGCAGAAGTTTGCCGAGCGCACCAGGCTGGGTATACCGGTGACCTTGATCTCAGATCCAAGGCATGGTGCGGTGGCCATGCCCGGTGCTAGTACGAAAGTCAAGTGGATTTCCATCTGGCCCTCTCAACTAGGTCTCGCAGCCACTGGGGACACTGCTTTGGTGCGGGAATTTGGTGATATCGCGAGACAGGAGTATTTGGCCATCGGAATCCGCTTGGCACAACATCCCATGGCCGACATTGCCACAGATCCTCGCTGGTCTCGGGTGAATGGCACCTTTGGGGAAGACGCTCATTTGAGTGCAGCCCTGACTAAAGCCTACATTTTGGGATTTCAGGGGGATAGCATATCTGCTACGAGTGTTGCTTGTCAAACCAAACATTTTGCCGGCGGCGGACCACAAGAAGATGGCTGGGATGCACATTTTTCCAGTGGAAAGAATCAAGTTTACCCCGGGAATAATTTTAAGTATCACCTTATACCTTTTATTGAGGGGGCCCTTGCTGCCCATACTGCACAGATTATGCCCTATTACGGGATACCAAAAGGTCAGATCAAAGAAGAGGTGGGTTTTGCTTTTAGCAAAGAAATGATTCAGGACTTGCTGCGAGATTCTCTCAAATTTGAAGGGGTTGTAGCCACTGATTGGGGAATAATTTCGGACATGGCGATGAAAGAGGCTTCTGCCTGGGGTGTTGAACATCTGTCAGAAAAAGAACGCGTGAAAAAAGTGCTTGAAGCCGGTTGCGATGTTTTCGGAGGAGAGTATGTCACAGAACACATCGTTGATTTGGTGAAAGGCGGTGACCTTCCAGAGTCACGAATCGATGTTTCGGCCAGAAGGATCCTGCGAGACAAGTTCAAACTTGGTCTCTTTGATAACCCCTATGTCGATTTGGAAAAAACAAATATTGTCGGTAGTCACACATTTGTTGAAAAAGGAAAAGATGCACAGCGCAAATCAATGGTCTTACTCAAAAATGAGGGTAATATCTTGCCGCTGCCTAAGGATGCCAAAATATACCTTGAGGGCATGGACGGAACGTTGCTGAGCGGCCAGTTTCCACAAATAGTGGACAATAGTGATGAGGCTGATATTATCATTCAAAAATTGAAGACCCCATCATCTCCTCCAAAGGGAGGTGGCTTACTGGAACGCCTTATTCCACAAGGACGACTTGATTTTCCGAATGAGGAGAAAAACGAAATTCTCACACGAACCAAGTCCAAACCAACCATCACCGTATTGACGATTCAGAGGCCCACCGTTATTCCGGAAATCAACGACGCAAGTAAGGCTGTCATTGCTGATTTCGAATGTCAAGATGAAATTATCCTGGAATTGATTTTTGGCCTATTCAATCCAACAGGAAAACTACCCATTGAAATTCCTTCCTCCATATCAGCGGTAGAAAACCAATTGGAAGATGTGCCCTACGACTCTAAAAATCCGCTGTATCCTTTCGCGCATGGATTATCGTATGGACTCAATTAAGATCACCAAGACAATTCAAAAACTCGCCACTATGACTATGGCTAGATTAACTTTGCTGGCATTTATCCTACTGTCATATAATCTGCATGCTCAAAACAAGAGAGCACGAGACTACGGCATTGAGATTGGCGTATTGAAAACAGGACAGCACAATTCCATCACTGATGTGGCAGGAGTAAAAGTCGGCCACACCACGATCATAGAGGCCGACAGCATTCGAACTGGCGTCACCCCCATTTTACCACACGCTAAAAACATGTACCAATGGAAGGTACCAGCAGCTATTTATCTCGGCAATGGCTTTGGAAAATTAGCCGGTTATAGTCAGGTCAAGGAACTAGGAAATATTGAGACTCCCATTATCTTGACCAATACCTTGAGTGTTCCTGAAGCATCTGACGCCCTCATAACTTACACTCTCGAGCAAGAAGGAAATGAAACGGTGCGATCCGTCAATTCGATCGTGGGAGAAACGAATGACGGATGGCTAAATGACATCAGGGGCAGACACGTGCGAGAAGAGCATGTGCTGCAGGCCATAGAAAATGCTCAAGGTGGACGCATCGCGGAAGGCAACGTCGGTGCTGGTACGGGCACCATCTGTTTTCAGTACAAGGGAGGGATAGGAACATCATCCCGCGTGATACCCAAAGCACTGGGTGGTTATACTGTTGGCGTGTTGGTTCAGACTAATTTTGGCGGCGTACTGCAAATCAATGGAGTGCCCGTAGCCAAGGAATTTGACAATTATCCTCGTCACTACTCGTACGATGTCGACGGTTCATGCATGATTGTGGTGATGACAGATGCACCTCTCAGTGCGAGAAATTTGGAAAGGCTCGCAAAAAGAGCCATGATGGGATTGGCGAAGACTGGTGGCATCGCCTCAAATGGCAGTGGTGACTACGTCATTGCTGCATCTACTGCAGAAATCAATCTCATCCCACACCGACAAAAATCCCTGACCAAAGAAATTGTGGAATTAAAAAACAATGCCGTCACACCACTTTTCCTGGCAGCGATCGAAGCCACAGAAGAAGCTATTATTAATTCACTGTTTGCGGCCAAAACGATGGTCGGAAGGAATAACCACGAAATAAAATCAATTCCCATTGACGCCATCATCAAATTGATGAAAAAACACAAGGCTCTTGATTAATTTGCCTCCTTAAAATTGCCTAAAATTTCTAATCCCGAAATATGAAAAAGCTATTCATCTTAAGTTCTATCCTAATCGCTTCCGTGAGCTGCACCCCTGCACCGTGTCAAAGCATTGCATCGCTGCAATCAGGTGACTCGATCGTCTTCAAAACAGTAGACAATAGTTCTTTGTACGTTGAGGTGTACTACCCAGATCAAAGGGATGCCACGGAGTTGCTTCCTGCGATGGTCTTCTTTTTTGGTGGCGGTTGGAACGGCGGCAGTCGAGCTCAATTCATACCTCAAGCAAAGTACTTTGCGCAGCGCGGTATCGTCTGTTTTCTTGCGGACTATCGAATCAAGACGAAACACGGCAC
>CAJQNM010000708.1 GCA_905479665.1 uncultured Saprospiraceae bacterium | reverse complement strand
TGGACATGACAGTTCAGGTGCCTCACAACAGTATTCGGTGAGCACCTGAAAAGAACACACTTGACTGCAGCTTGTTCCGGCATCTGTTACCGTGACACGATACGTCGTAGTGCTTGTTGGATTTACAGTGATAGCCTTGCTGGTTGATCCGCTGGGATCATTCCACTTATATCTCCAGTTTGGATCCGATTGTCCTGCATTTACCTCAAGTTGGATCGTCTCACCACCACAGATAGTGGTCTCCTCGGTTGTCCCTTCGGAACTAATGACGCATGGTACGACCAGGGCCACCCCAATAATATCAAACGCATTGATCAACTGATCGTTGCTGGTTACTTCCATGTAATCTGCCTCGGTCAAAATATTCTCTCCGAGCTGAAATTTATTGGGTCCTGAGACTGCAGACATATTGCATTCGACCAGTACTTCGTTGGGATAGCCAATGCCGACGATTCTGGTACCAGAAGCCTTGATGATTTCTGCAGCAGCTTCTCCCTCAGCCAGGGCAACACAGAGGGGAGTCTTGGTCTCAAAATTAGAGCATGAACTATTCATACAACGTGAAGTAGGATTTCCATCGGTAAAAAATACCAATAGATCTCCAGCACCGCCGTCATGACTTTTCTGCATCGCTGCCTCCCAATTTGTGAAAATGTGAGACCCAGTATAATCTTCCGGATCATATCGATCATCACTGGGCGAGCTACCCGTATCTCCGAAAAGGTAGCGATGGAAAGCGCCACCTGACTGTACACTCGCACTGGTGACCAAAGTGTAGGGCACGGAGGCTCTTGCCTTAGAATTAAATTCTACAATCCGTACATAAATTGCACTTCCCACCAATTGATTTAAGAATGTCAAAGCCCCCGTTCTCACGGCATCAGCAATGTTGGCTGCTCCAGGCCCGTTTCCAACGATAGATCCGGATTCGTCCAATACCATGGTCACATTGAGCACAGGATCACACATCGCATCAACTGACGGATTAGGAGTAATCGTAATGTTGCATGGTCCACAATTTTGCGCAGACAATAGACACGTTGTCAAGACTAGAAGGGCAGGTAAAAGAAAAAGAGAACATCGTCGCATGGGGAAACAATTATGCATGTGTGGATTATGTTTGCTAAAGCAATCAAGTAGCTGCTTAGATTTGTTGGACACCTAAGAACACCGCTTCGAGAGAAAAAATGCAGTTGTGGACACGTATTTCTCGCACGTGAAGCGATCTTTACGGTTCCTACCTATAAAGCAGACCAGTACATATTGATTTCGTTTTATGGTTACAAAATAGTCTGAGGCTCAGCTAAAATCACACACGAAATGTCAGAATCTCACTTCTAACAACCCTTAAGTTATTGGTAAATTCCAATAAAGTCAATATTTTATCTAATTATTGTGCGGTATGACACAAAGTTTATATATGTTATGGGCATGAAAATCAATATTTTATTCCCGCAACTTTGGCAAGTGGTCCATTTCTAAGGCTGCTGGCTCACGACTCTAGAGAGGCCGTAAATAGATGGCAATTTGGAAGACAAAAGCCCCACGAATAAGAAAAAACAGCGGCCTCACTCAATCGAATAAGACCGCTGTACATGTTCAATTCCAATCTTTTCAGAGTGCGCTCAATTCTCTTTTATCAGAACCTCAGCACTCTCTTGATCGCTGATTGCCCATCGAATACGAACTGAATGGTATACATCCCCGATGGATAGGCAGAAAGATCTAGACTTGCCCTATTGCTCCCAGTGCTTATCTCCAAAGCTTTAGATTCGAGAATATGTCCAAATTTGTCTCGCACGACAAGCTTGGTTGCGCCATTTGAAAAGGCCTTGAAGTGAAGAGATAACCAGTCATTCGTTGGATTGGGAAATAGCTCTACTCGGTCAGAAAGAGTGCTATTTTCCTGTGCTTGGAATCCTTGGAACTCGTCAACTCCTTCTACTATGTCCTCTTCTTCATCGACAGGCCCTATGGGATTATGAGGCACGAGGCCCACATCAATATCATTTATGACGGAGCCTGCTCGTAAGTTTAGATGGATCATCCCACTCTGTTCATCAGCATCACTATCCCGATGATCAAGGTTGTCATTGTTAACATTTGCTTCCGTAAACCGATATCCTTCCGGAATTGCAAATTGCAACGAGTACGCACCATCCAGTAGATGACTGAAATCATACTGTCCTTCTGCTTGATCTCTTTGGGCGGTGACGGTAGAATCGACGATCATATTTGGACCTGCTGTACCACTTAGGTGCAAGAAAACCCTCACATCATCCAAACCCTTCTCACCGACATCCTGGATGCCATTGGAATCTGCATCGATCCATACGGTATTGCCTACTCTGGAAAATAGCTGTAGGGAGGGATCAAAGTCGCAGAAGCTGATCGTCTGCGTGGCCGAGCTCTGATTTCCACATCGATCCGCGAAGCTCCAAGTTCGAAGTAATGCCAATTGCTGACCACTTTGAGGATCGATTACATTGTTTTCTGTGAAACTACCTTCCACCTCACCACCACAATTATCAATGGCATACACGGCTGCTGTATCTGCGGGACTAATTAGTGCATTGCAATCTAATGCCTCGTCCGGTGGAACATTCATGATCACGGGAGCAGTTGTGTCATACTGAAATACATCAAAAGCCAGTATTGTGGTATTGCCTGCAGCGTCCGTATACGTGTATCCGCAACGATAGCGTGAATAGTACCCAAATATTCCACA
>CAJQNM010000707.1 GCA_905479665.1 uncultured Saprospiraceae bacterium | reverse complement strand
GGATAGGTTGGTCTTAGCGAGTCGCTAAGTTCTTCGCGCAATGTTTGCAAATGATCTCGCTCGCGCAATATTTCGAAATAGGCGAGCTGATCTTTTTCCAACCATTCTTTTTGTTCGGTTTCCTTTTTGTCTTCGGGCGGTTTGCTGCCAGAATTAAAATTAGTGAGCTGGGTCGTGCTACCATCTTCTGGAGACCAACGGTAGAAATTATTCTTGCGGCGATAGAAGATTGCATTTCCATCGGCTGAGAAAGAGGCATTCGTCTCGGCATCAGTGGTGTGGGTGATTTGTATTATGGCACCATTCCGGAGGTCGACCCAAGTGAGATCTCCATACTGGCTCACCAGGCATTTAGACCGATCTTGCGAAAAGACCTGGTTGCGTCCAGGAGAAGTCCTACGTTGCGTCGGATCTAATTTGGTAGGTGTGCTGCCGCTTACATCAGTCTGATAGAGATCGGCCAATTCGTTGGCCTCGGGATTCCAGTTAAAATATATTTGTTTGCTATCAGGAGACCAGTAGATGCCGCTCGGAGAGGTGCCAACGAATTTTTCACCCTGCATAATTTCGGGAATGGTGAGACTCGATTGGGCGGCAGGGGAAAGTGGCCAAAGCAGCGTGATCAATACAGCAAAGGCTAGAAGGAAGCTGGGTGTTAGTTTTTTGGTTGATATCATTTTGCCGTTTTTTGCAAGATGTCGCGGTAAGATACGGCATCTTTTTTGGGCTGGTACTGACTAAATGTTTCTGATTCGTGCGGCTAAAACCTTTTGTAGCTTAGCCAAATGGCAGATCTCACCTACTGGAAAGGCTCAGATACCTATCTCTGTGATCCTCAACTGGCTCAGGCCTTTCACATGGCTCGTAGCCTGGGTATGCCGCTCCTGATCGAGGGCGAACCAGGTACAGGAAAGACAGAATTGCCCATTCAGTATGCACAGGATATCGGCCTTGATCTCTTCGTCTACCCAGTGGGCTCGAAGAGCAACGTGGAGCAATTTGTCGGTCGGTTTGATCATGTAAAGTATCTGCGGGATGCACAGATAGAGATTCTCAATGCGCAGAGAGAAGACAAAGGCCTCACTACCAGGATGACGACTGGTGGTCGAGATCCAGAGCAACTTGGCGACTATGTGATGAAAGGTCCGGCCGCCCAAGCATTTTGTTCGGCGCATTCGGTCTTGCTGATTGATGAGATTGATAAGGCTCCGCGCGAATTTCCCAATGATCTGCTTTATGCCCTAAGTCACCATAAATTTATCATGCCGGAATCTGGTGAGGTTATTGAGGCCACAGAGGCCGAGATGCCTGCGATCGTGATCACCTCAAATCGTGAGCAAGAGTTGCCCACTGCATTTAAAGGGCGCTGCATCTATCACTACATTCAATTTCCCGAGGCAGATAAAATGCGAGAAATCATTGCGCGCCATCACCCCGAGGTCGATGATCGGGTGGTGCAGGTGGCACTGGATTTATTTTATCATCTACGTATGCTCGGTCTGGAGCGTGCGCCGACCACACGAGAAATAATTAATTGGTTGAAGTATATTAAACAATTTTCTTCTGAGGAAGCGATCACAAAGATCGACAAATTGGAAGGCATTGGAGTTTTAGTCAAGACCCAATCTGACCTAGAAAAGGTGCAGCGAAAATTGTTTGGCGATTCAGATGATTTTCGTAAACGATCAACTTTTAATTGATAATGGATAATTGAAAGCGAAAGTCTCTCTTAGAGAGCTGAGCCCTGACTGCGGGAGGCGAGCTCTCTGAGGGATTCTGAGAATTGATAATTTGAAAATGGATAATTTTAAATGCTTGAAACGCTTCCGGCAAAATTTAGAGCCTACGATTTACGCGCTGATGTGCGCACCCTGCTCACCTTTCGCAAAGCGGTCGAGCGGGGACTGGTAAAAACCCTGGGAGATATGTACGCGTTGCTGAAAAGTCTGGTGGCGCAAGAACCGAGCAAGATCGGTCCTTTTACCCGTGCATTTTATGATTATTTTCTCAACATCGACATCGAAAATGGCGATACGCTGCACGATGCGATCTTACGGTCGGAGACGTTTCGGCAATGGCGGCAAGATCTGCCTGAAGGAGGGGAGTGGGATGTTGCAGATCTAGTGAGCCAGTTTATCGATGCGGTACATCTTACCCACTATGATATTCATGAAATAATTTCTGGAAAGGAGCTTTGGGATAGAGACAATCCAGATCTGGCTGATACCGATGGAGATGACAGCTTGGACATTCCAGAAAAATACCTGGATCGCATGGCAGACTATTCTGATTTGTCGTTGGAAGAACTTTTGGAGCGCATGCGTGAGGTGCTAAGAAATCAAAAGGGCAAGCACGCTGGTGGCAGTCACTGGATAGGTACTGGTGGCATATCGCCATATGGGCATGGAGGAGGCGCCAAAAATTGTATTCGGGTGGGAGGCACTGGCGGTGGTAAAATGGCTCGCCGGGTGATGGGCGATGCGCGTTTTTTTCCAGTAGATCGAGACTCGATCCTCAGCGACAACAATGTCGATGCAGCATTGTCAGCCCTGAAAGGAATAGTGGATGAGAGTGCCGAAGAGTCGCTGGATGTTCCGCTCACCATCAAACAGGGTATAAAGCGAGGAGGACTTTTTATTCCGGAGCTAAAAAATGTCACTCAGGAGAAACTGCAGGTTTTACTTTTGATTGACAATGGGGGGTACTCGATGGATCCGTATATCCATCACATCAAGGAGCTCTTTAAGAAAATGAAGACACGCTTCAGTCACGATCTCGAGACCTACTATTTTCACAATACCATTTACAATGCGGTTTTTTCCGACGTACGTCGTACCAAGATGGTGTCGCTGAAGAAGCTGCTCGATAAAGATCCGAATTATCGAGTTTTTATCATTGGAGATGCATCCATGAGCCCCTACGAGCTGAGTCAGGGCAGCATGGCCAATTGGCATGATTTGCAAAGAAAATTCAAGCGCATCGCTTGGCTCAATCCCGAGCCTGAGCATCATTGGAACTATACCATGACGATCAGTGTGTTGCGGCAGATTTTTGAGATGTATCCGCTCACTCCCGCCGGCATAGAACGAGCGGTGGTAGAGATGAACCGAAAGACGGGACTAGCACGCCGAGGATGATCTGCTTGTAGGAGGAGTCGGGGAGATGACAACGAACGCAGCCAACAGAGCCAGTATGGATAACCATACGATGCAAGCTGTGGTGATGATCTGATGCTCGGGAAATAGAGATGGATCCCGCTTCAGATAGATGCCGACAAATGCCCAGATTAACACGAGCAAATAGGGGGTGTCACGATGTTTTATAGCCACGATCGCGGCTATTAACCCCGCGGCAGACATCAGTGCAACGGTCCAGCCGGGCTCGTTGGGTCTGAGACCGAAGAAATCATGATGTACAACTACTGTGGTGGTGTTGGCAATGGTTGCGACGGAGATCCAGCTTAGATAGATGCTAAACGGCACAGCGACCAACCATTGCTGTGCCTGCGTGAAATCAACGACTGCTTGCCGAATTCGGATAAAGATCATACAGAGTGAAAAGAGCATGATCAGCATGATGACCAACGAAAGTTCGACCTTAAGATAGTGCCAGGCCACGATCCACGACCCGTTGGCAAGGCAGGAGATGAGGAACCAGGGTGTGGTTGCGAGTAACACAGGGTTTTCAGCGTGTTTGCCAAAAGCCTGAACGATGAAATAGATCACAAATGAAATGAGTGCGAGATAGATGACACTCCAGATGGAAAAGGTGATGCCTGCGGGTACAAACAGATTGGGGTACTGATCTGAAAGCTCGCCAGTGGTCATGCCATTGAGGGGCAATGCAATGGCCAAAGCATTTAGCGTCAATGCAAAGGCTATACCTACTAAGGAAATGATTGAATGTGACTTCATGAGTGTCTTAAGGTACATTATCTGAATTATTTTACCTTCCCCCGAAGAGAGTAAATCAATGCAAAATCAAGAGATGAAGAGTCGATTTTCTGGACAGACTGCTATTGTAGCCGGTGGAGCACGCGGCATCGGTTTGACGACAGCGCTGCGCTTGGCCAGGGAGGGCTGCAAAGTTTGTTGTTTTGATATCCTGGCGGATGATCTTGAAGCAGCCACTGAGAAAGCTTCAGCAGAAGGCCTTGAGATAGGTACAGCTGTAGTCGATGTAACGGATGAGTCGGTTGTAGCGAAAAAGATTGCTGAGCAAGCAGGGCAATGGGGGCAGCTCGACATCATGGTAAATTGTGCTGGGATCACT
>CAJQNM010000706.1 GCA_905479665.1 uncultured Saprospiraceae bacterium | reverse complement strand
TGAGCCGGTCAGGCCAGTTGGCATATTCATAATTAATCTGATGGCAAATGCGGCGGGCACGCAATCGTCCAGCAACCAGTTCGGGATCTGCGGAAAAATACATTTGCCCGGACAGCATTTTTTCTCTTTCGGTCATGAAATCTGGCTTGTAGGACTAAGATTATAAATTGGAGTCAATTAATTACGAGAAAGACCATTCTCAATATTATGGCTAGACAGATTCTTCAGATCTAGTCAAGATCTGGTAGCCCTCATCTTTCCAGCCCGAAATAATTTTCGCTATTTGAACAGCCATATAGTGTGAGTCAATCAAAAATTGAAAATCATATTCCTTGCCCTGACTGCTTACTGCAAGTCGATTGGTCCTCGGTTTCTTCTGGATCATTCGCCAGACGGCACCTGCTGAATCTTCCGGGGCATAATTCTCATCAATGGTAATTTCTTCCACTTCGAGCACTTTTATTTTCTGAAGAACTACATTGTTGTGATCGATTGTTAAAATCGCATCAGGCGTAATCTCTATTCGTTGCTGGTCTATGAGGTTTTGCATCGTCTCTTTCATTCATAGCTGTTGAAAGGCAAACAGGCAAACGGCTACAGCAAGAATGCCCTGCGAGAAACTTCCCATAGGAAGAATGTCTGTCACCAGGACCATCCCTATCGATGTGACAATGCCAGCAAATAAGCCCAATCTCTGATATTCATGGTACAGATTACTGGATACTACTTTTGCTTTGAACGTGCTCATGATTTTTATGTACTACCAAAGAACAAAATTATGTCGAAATCCAAAATTACAAACAATGCGTATAGGATGGCCAGGCCAATAAAGAAAATGACTAGTTCTTTGATCATTCTGACATTTCCTTTCCGAATGGCAGCACGCCGGAGCTTCAGAGGAAGTTCGCCCGAAGTGAAGTAGTCCTTCATGCCGTAATATTTGATTGGAAGAAATTCTCGCCGATACTTTGACCTAAGTCTAGTATTGTTGCGAAGGTTTGTGCGTCCAAATTCTGCGATGCTCATGATAGTAATTTCACAAGAAGATAGGTGTTCCAGCGCTCGGAGGATCAGATTCACGGCGGGCGTAGAGGAAAACTCGACGAATAAGGCAGCTCTGTGATTTGGACAGCCCGCTAAAACAGTCTATTTGAGCCAATCAAATCCTATTCTCTTTCAGTTATTGCTTAAAAATTGAAACAGTGAATGCTGAGTCGATGGGATCACCAGACGAATCCCATGTGCTGATCGTAATACCATTTCCAATTTCTTCCGTGATGTTTACCAGGCGGGGAAAAATCGTGATCGGAGTCACATTGACGGTACAAGTGAGGATGCTCAATGACTCATTGGTTACCAGGACGCGGTAGTATCCTTCATCGAGTCGCACTACGGCAATATTATTTGTGCCCCCGAGTTTAGAGCCATCTAATTCGAAGGTACCGTAAGCGAGTGACAACATATTGGCACTGCCATTGACTATATTATGCACCTCCCCCTCGATTTTGGCGTCTCCTCGCACTTGCAATCTGTGATCTGGATTCGTGAGACCGATGCCAAGGTTGTTGTCTGCTGTGAGGACCATTGCGGGTTGATCGCTTGCTCCAGCTGCGGCATAGATTTCCATCCTATTGTTTTCAATACCAAAGCCGTAGAAATTTCCTGTCCCATCACGAAAGAGCGCCAATTTTTTTCCCAAAGAAGTTGCTAGATCAATTAAATAGGCGGGTGCGGTCGTGCCCATGCCTAGATATCCCTGATTATTTATCACTATTTGGGGTTGGCTAAGCAGTTGAGCGCCAGCATAAATGTCCATTCGCTCAAAAGACATCCCAAGGCCATAGAAATTATTATTGATGCCATTATTAAACAGGGATAATTTGCGCCCATACGTATCGCCCAAGTCGAGCAGCGGATTGGGTTGCGCATTTGCTGAGAAAACTATACCTAGAAGGAAAACAAGTATGATTGATTTCATTGCTTATTTTCCTAGCAAGTTCGCGCTCTTATGGATATGAGCAATCCCGAAAAACCCCAAATGCAATATTTAGTGGTTTACCTCCCCCTCCTCATTTAGGCATCTCCCCTTCGTATTGCTCCCAGCCCCCAGTCAGTGCAGAAATCACTGGACTACCCACCAGATAGGCTGCCTCGAGAGAAGGCAAGTATGCAGAGTAACCTTTGCCTGAGAGTTTTTCGCCCGCAAGACTTTCCTGCGCGGTAATGCCCGGCCACTGCATGGTAAAATTACTGGCTGTACGCAGCACTAAAAAGCGGTCTTTATCTACTTTTCCCACTGCATCGAGACGCTCGAGGGCGTGAAATGTTCCGATCTCTTCCATCGCCGAGGTGACAAAATTACCTTGCCCCTCAGTCCAGTAGTCGACCCAATCGTTTGCCCAATCGTTGAGCAATTTACCGTGCCAATAAGTGCTCGCAGCCAGCTGATCGCCTTTCATAATCGTGGGCTTCATGCTCGCTGCAGGATAGCCTGTATACTGCTCACGCATACCTCTGATCTCATCGTTGTCAGGAAGAGAGATATCCTTCGTTAAATCATAGGCCCAATTGACCAAGCCTTGATTTAGCTTGAACACAACGACATCTTTATTGGCAGGCTGTGGCAAGGCAT
Source organism: uncultured Saprospiraceae bacterium (assembly GCA_905479665.1). Taxonomy (GTDB): domain Bacteria; phylum Bacteroidota; class Bacteroidia; order Chitinophagales; family Saprospiraceae; genus CAJQNM01. The sequence goes on along the minus strand of CAJQNM010000706.1, from coordinate 590 downwards.
ACGGTTTCGAATGACGAAGAGGTATATATCCAGTGCTCCAATCTTCCGGGATTTCTCGGGCATCGATTTCATGACAGAGATCGCCGTCGACGATCCACTCTGCCCAAATGGCTGATCCCGTGGGAGCATCTTCGGGGTCTACTCCGCTTATGCCAGCCACCATCCAGTACGCCTTGCTTAGATCAAACCGTGGGTCGGTACCCAACGCCATGATTGAAACTCCCGCTTTGGTATTGCCTACGCCGGTTACGATTCCAAGCACCCCCGTTTCGGGATTGTATCGAAGATCACGATATCCCAACGGAAAATCGATCGTTTCTGGCAGTGGGAGTCGATCTACCCAATACTGAAATTCTCCCGGTCGATCATCTTCGTCCTCGCCAGCTTCAAACATGCTGACCAATACTACCTTGATCGGAATTTTGTCAGGAGTTGTCTCCTGCTGGCAGCCAGAAAGTAAGAAAACTGCAATAAAAGATGATATTATTTTGCGCACACAAATTATTTTTGAATTTCCATTATCCATTATCCATTATCCATTATCCATTATCCATTATCCATTATCCATTATCCATTATCCATTATCCATT
>CAJQNM010000705.1 GCA_905479665.1 uncultured Saprospiraceae bacterium | reverse complement strand
AATTATCCATTATCCATTATCAACTCTCAATTAGCCATCCACTCTCACCCCCGGCCCCTAAAGGGGAGCCCAAGCAACAGTTCATTCTCAGGTTAGGAACCTGAGCCTCACCTTCATCACACATTAAATTATCCATTATCCATTATCAACTCTCAATTAGCCATCCACTCTCACCCCCGGCCCCTAAAGGGGAGCCCAAGCAACCGTTCAGTCTCACCCCCGGCCCCTAAAGGGGAGTCCACCCACATCCCCCATTAACGATCCACCACTATTCATTATTCACTATCAAAGATCATATTTATCAATGCGCCTGTACAATGCACCGCGAGTTAAACCAAGTTCCTTGGCCGCCTTGCTAACATTTCCTTGATTGATCCGGAGCGCTCGGATAATCAGCTTGCGTTCCATATTTTCAAGATTAAGAGATTCTTCACTATCCTCATGGTGCGATACTTGTTGGGAGCGGCTAGTGGCATTGAGATCAAGATCTGATCCATCAGACATGATGACACCCCGCTCAATCGTATGCCTCAGCTCTCGAATATTGCCGGGCCATTTTTTTCGAACCAGCGTAGACATTAATTCTTCAGAAACTTCAAGCTGGACCTTGCGATACTTCTTCTTAAAGATGTCAAGAAAATAATTTGTGAGCACTGGAATATCATCAGCTCGATCGCGCAAGGGAGGAACCAGAAGTTCTACTGTGTTGATACGATAAAGCAAGTCCTGGCGAAATTGACGCTCCGCCACCATATCATGTAGTGGCATATTGGTCGCACAGATAAGCCGAATATCAACGGGGACAGGCTGGGCGGATCCCAATGGTGTAATCACTCGGTTTTGTAAGGCAGAAAGCAACTTGGTTTGGGAAGCTAGAGAGAGGTTGCCAATTTCATCCAAAAAGAGGGTGCCACCATCTGCGGCCTGAAATCGCCCAATACGATCGTTTCGTGCATCCGTAAAGGCTCCTTGTTTATGACCAAACAACTCACTTTCCATGAGGGTGTCTGGAATAGCTCCTAGATCTACCTTAACAAATGCTTTATTGCGGCGAGTTGATTTGGCGTGTATCTGCCGAGCTGCTACTTCCTTACCCGTGCCATTTTCGCCGAGAATAAGCACGTTGGCATCCGTGTCGCTCACTTTTTCGATGATGGATAAAATTTCCATCATTGATTTTCCATTGGCAATGAAGTTGGGAGGCTTACCGGAACCATCGCCTGAGGGACCTTGCTGTGCTTCATGCATGGAGGTGACTTTTTTTTCTGATAGAGAGACACGCATTGCTGCTTGTAGAGTCTTGATCAGTTTATCATTTTCCCAAGGCTTTTCGACAAAATCCAAAGCCCCTTCCTTCAGAGCCTTTACAGCTAGTTCAATATCTCCGTGTGCTGTGATAATGACTACCTCCGTTTCGGGTTGCAGTTCCTTGATCTTAGCCAGCCATTTGAATCCTTCATCTCCACTCGTATCACCACGACGGTAGTTCATATCCAACAGGACCAAATCGGGATCATGCATCCGCAAGTGACGTGGTATATGGTACGGATTAGATTCTGTGATCACCCGGGCCACCTGTTTTTTCAGCAAAAGTTTGAGAGTGAGTAGGATATCCTCCTCATCATCAACGATCAATATTTTCGCGTCTTTCATGACTTAGCTCGTGTCAGAGTGGTGACCAAGAAACTGTCCGCAAACGAACTTTTAGACTGTCCGTATTCGCACAGTTCCTGAGTCATATGAAAATTTATGATGCGTAATGCTTTTATTATGAGCGATATACGCTTTTGGCACAGCTTTTCCATCCTAAGGTACTGAGATATGATGGATACTGAAAAAAATAGCCACAAGGGAGGTACCATGTTAAATGTTGCTGGATTCATTCTGGCTGTGACGATCTGCCTTTTGCTTTCTCTTTGTTTCGAAAGTCAAGTGGGTGATGTAGTTCCTAATCTCGAGCAGCAGGAGCAATCTGTGCCATCTGAGCAGGATACGTCTCAGAGTGCTGGAATGCTACCTCATAAAAGCTAATGCAGATGAAAAATTAAACTATGATTTTCAACCACTTAAAGATGGCTTTTCGCCAGATCAAAAGGAATATCTCATCGTCCGCGTTGAATATTCTCGGTTTGACGCTTGGGCTCGCACTCGTGATATTGATCACGGCATTTGTTCGCAGCGAGTTTGCCAATGACCGTTGGATGGAAGATGTGGATCTAACCTACCGGGTCTACCGCATTGGGGATCGTGGAGAAACAGCTTGGACACCTTCACGGCTTGCGCAGAAAATGGCAACTGACTATCCTGAGGTGGCAGGGGCTAGCGGATGGGCACCTAATGGAGACATCTTGGTTACGTATGCCGACAATGAGTGGTACTTGGATAACACAGCCCGTGTAGACAGCAACTTTTTTGATGTTGTAGGGATGGAGTTTGCCCAGGGTGACGCTCCTAGCGCACTGATGGATCCTAATGCCATTGTCATTTCTCAGGATCTGGCGACACGTATTTTTAACGATAAAAATCCAGTCGGTGAGGTGCTTCGCATAGATGATCAGAGAGACTGCATGATCACCGGTGTATTGACCGCAGGCAGCAAAAAGTCTCACATTACTTCTGACATTTTCATGCGCTTCAGACACTACGGCGACGTCTGGAGATTCAATAGTCGTTCTACATATGTTCGACTCAAACCCAGTGCAGATCCAGGGGGGCTGGCGCTCAAGGTAAAACAGGATGTTAACGAGCTGATCAAACAGGAATACATCGCCAACGGCAACCCGGTTGAGTCAGCCATGCTCTTTGATTGGGCTCTTCAGCCACTCAGTGAGGTATATCTAAACTCTGAGGGATGGACAGCTCAAGGTGAAACTGGCAGCATTCGGTACGTCTACATTTTTGCCCTCATTGCCCTTATCGTGCTGCTGGTGGCAGTGGTAAATTATGTCAACATTACCACGGCTCAAGCAAGCCAAAGAGGAAAAGAGGTGGGAGTGCGTAAAGTGACCGGAGCAAGCCGAAGTTTACTTGCTGGACAATTTGTAACCGAATCAATTATCGTCACGATCGTGGCCGGGATATTAGCGATCGGGCTGGCAGAAGTGAGCCTGCCCTATTTCAATCAGATCATAGATAGAGACCTACAGGTCTTACAGGAAAATTCTGCCCTAGTGATTGGTGGCACGTTTATCCTCGCTGTGCTTACTGGGTTATTAGCAGGCATTTATCCTGCCTTTATTATGTCAGGATTTCGACCTGTCAAAGCATTAAAATCCAATTTTCTACAGCGTGGTGGTAAAGGAGCTTTCCGTAAGGTGCTAGTGGTTTCCCAGTTTTCTATTTGCATCTCCCTATTGATAGTGATGGCATTTATTTATCGCCAAGTAAATTATATGCTGGACCAGGACCTGGGATTTCAGCCTGATCAAATAGTAAGCATAGCGGTGAATACTGGGGAGACCCCCGAAAAAGTTCAGAACCTGAAGGCACGTTTCAAGCAGATTCAAGGCGTTGAGGAAGTCACTTTAGCCTCCGCATTTCCTGGTTCGTTTTTGCCCGACTTGAACATGGTTATCGAAGGGATGACCGGCGCACCGGCTCCGTATGTCGTTTGGACCGACGAAGATTATGGCAGGGCTCTGGGTCTAGAGATCATAGAAGGCCGATTCATTGATGATGATATAGAGGAGGACCACAGAAGCAATTTTATCGTCAACCAAGAATTCGTCGCTCGCTACAGTATCCAGGATCCAATTGGAGCGCGAATAAAATGGGATAGCGATGAGGAGTTTGGACAGATCGTGGGAGTAATTAAGGATTATCATTTTCAGGGGTTGACTGAAAACATTGAGCCATTGGTCATGACTGCTGCTGGAGACTGGCGCCGCTACGTCGGCGTGAAAATAAATGCTTCAAATATTGAACAGGCCATCCCTGCCCTCAAAGAACTATGGTCTGAAATAGAACCAGCTTTCCCTATGCGCTATAGTTTTCTAGACGATGATTTTGCGGCATTGTACAGCAGTCACCAGAGGTTTGGCAAGAGCATTCTCTATGCTTCCAGCTTGACACTCTTTATTGCCCTGATGGGGTTATTTGGGTTGACAACCTTTACCGTACGTAGGCGCACGAAAGAAATCGGAATCCGTAAAGTTCTGGGTGCTTCGGTGAGCGGCATTGTGGCTTTGCTTGCCCAGGAGCATCTCAAATTGTTAGCGATTGCGTGTGTCGTGGCTATCCCGCTGAGTTATTATTTCGCGGATCAATGGCTCGCTGAATTTGCGTATCGAACGTCCTTGGCTTGGTGGATTTTTGCCGGCGCTGCACTGACTATTCTCCTGCTTGGTTTTCTTACCGTTTCGATGCAGACAGCCAGAGCAGCACTGATCAATCCGATGGAGACATTGCAAACAGATTGATTTAGGGTGCTGCTTACAAGTACAAACCTGCCTTACCGTAACTTGACCCGACTTCCTGCGTCTAAGAGAGAGTCTCAAGTCAACTATTCTTCTTGACATAAAATAAATCATATGTTTTCAGTTGATTCTTGCAACCAAATCAAGTTTTCGGTAGTATTCTCATTAGAGAGGCAGTGGACGACACAAGGAGCACTCTCAGATGCTCGGTGTACTGAATTATAGGAAGCATGAACTCGATCGTAAAACTATGTTGAAGAATTATATAAAAATTGCTTGGCGGCATATTCTCAAGAATCGGAGTATTTCTGCCATTAATTTTACGGGGCTGGTGGTCGGCATGACATCCGTTTTGCTCATCTGGCAATATGTGTCCTTTGAGAAGAGCTACGACAAGTTTCACGAAAACGGGGATCGGGTTTTTCGGGTACGCACCGATCGGATGAAAGACGGTGTAGCCTTTATGAAATTTGCTGGCGGTGCTGCTTGTGCCGGGCCGGTACTTGCCCGCAACGTGCCTGAGGTCGAAGATTACGTAAAATTAAGAGGCCCCGGGGAGTCCATCATCTATTATCACGAAGATGCCAAGCTGACCAGCAAGCAGATCTTCTATGCAATGCCCTCTTTTTTTAAAGTATTTACATTTCCATTGGTCCAGGGAGATGAGGAGACCTGTCTTAAGGAGCCATTTTCTGCATGCATCACAGAGGGAGTGGCGCAGAAGATATTTGGTGATGAAGACCCAATAGGGAAGACCATAAAGCATGACGGCACCAATGAATATCGCATTACCGGTATTCTGAAAGATCCACCCAATCATTCGCACTTGGGATTTGAAGTTTTGCTTTCATACAGCACATTTTCTGATGTTTTTGTAGAGGGAGGAGAATCGGAGACGGCCCCATATTGGGACGGATTCTTGACCTACCTGCTGCTGAAGCCCGGCACCGACTGGCATGGTCTGGAATCCAAGTTTTTTGATGCGATGGAGAAGACCTACGATCTGGAAACTGCCGAAAGCACCGTTTTTTCATTGCAACCTTTGCCAGACCTCCATCTCACCTCAAATCTGCTGGGCGAAACCAAACCACCCGGCGATGGGACGGCTGTTAAATTTCTTTTTTTGGTAGGTTCCTTAATCTTGATTATTGCTTGGTTTAACTACATCAATCTAGCCACCGCACGATCAGAGCTGAGAGCTCGGGAAGTTGGGGTGCGCAAGGTAGTCGGCTCTGGCCGTGGGAGTTTGATACGCCAGTTTCTCACGGAGGCAGCGCTAATCAACTTTCTTGCCATTGCAGCCTCCTTACTCCTGTCTGTTATGCTCACGCCTTGGTTTGTCCATTTGATCGACAGCCCGATGCCAACCATTATTTTTGATGACCTGTCCCTCCTATCTCTGGTGATCGGCACATTTTTGTTGGGTACATTTCTCACCGGTATTTATCCTGCGCTTTTGCTCTCATCCCACAAACCACTCGATGTGCTCAATTCAGGTAGCGCAAGGTCGACTGGTGGGGGCGGAAGTTGGTTGCGTAAGGGTTTGGTTGTCTTTCAGTTTGTGATATCGGTGGGCTTGATCGCCAGCACCATTGTGATCTACAATCAGCTTCAGTACATGCAGGATCGCGACCTGGGCTTAAACATCAATCAGACCTTGGTGGTAAAGGCACCTTTGCTTCGTGATTCGACCTATCGAGAGAGGAGCGAAACATTCAAGGCAGAACTGGCTCAGCTGCCAGGACTGAACAGTGTTGTTGGCTCCAGCTCTGTGCCAGGTAGACCGATCGGCTGGACAGCCGGAATAAGTAAATGGGGAGATGAAGAGAATGTGGGATTTCGGACCATCGCCTCAGATCGTGACTATGCCGATGCATATGATGTTCAAATAGTCGCTGGTCGCGCCATGGGGGAGGAGTTTGGTAGCGACGACCAGAGCTGTATGATCAACGAGCGAGGAGTCGAGGTCTTTGAATATGATTCGCCAGAAGCCTCCATCGGTCAAGAAGTGAATTTTTGGGGAGACCGGCTCACCATTGTTGGGGTGATGAAAGATTTTCATCAGTCATCTCCCAAGGCTATTGTGGAGCCGATTATTGTTCGCCCTTTCTCAGAACGCTTTGGTCCAGGGTACTTCTCACTAAAATTAACCGCTTCGCAGTCGACCAGCACTGTTGCTGCTGTCGAATCCATCTATGATCGAGTCTATGCTGCAGGGAGTCCGATCGAATACTTCTTTTTAGACGAGCACTACAACAAACAGTATGCCTCAGAACGACTCTTTGGTCAGGTTTTCAGCCTTTTTTCTGGGTTAGCGATCTTCATTTCTTGCCTGGGGTTACTGGCATTGATCGCATTTGTTGTAGAGCGAAAAAAACGAGAAATAGGTATTCGCAAAGTACTCGGCTCGTCCGTTACGGGTATTGTGAGTTTGCTCAGCAAGGACTTCCTTGTTTTGGTGGTGATCGCCTCCATCATTGCTACTCCTTTAGTGTGGCACTTTATGAATGGCTGGTTGGAGGGATTTGCCTTTCGTATCGAGATGCAATGGTGGATTTTTGGTGCTGCAATTGTAGCGGCATTGATGGTGACCATGGTC
>CAJQNM010000704.1 GCA_905479665.1 uncultured Saprospiraceae bacterium | reverse complement strand
AAGTGACACCCCTTTTACCACCGAAATAATCTTGCCAGAAATAACCTGGACAGGCTGGACCTGAGAGAGTACAAATGCCGGATATGCTCCAGCGGCTAGCCCCACCAAAGCAGTGATCCCTAACATTGCCAAGATGTTCTCTGGTCGGAAGAGGGCTGCAATGTGAAATTCACTCTCTGCCAGGTCACTAAAAAAAGGCAGTACGACAATGCAAATCAAGATCCCGACAACAATAGAAATAAAGGCCAATAGGGTGCTTTCGCTGAGAAATTGAGCAATGAGCTGTTTGCGTTGAGCACCGACGGTCTTACGCAAACCTACTTCCTTGGCTCGCAGACTAGATCTTGCCGTAGAAAGATTCATGAAATTGATGCAGGCGATCAGCAGGATAAATAGTGCGATGAAGCCAAAGGCTCGGACATAGGTGATATCGCCTCCTGAGGAAAAAGAAGCAACGTCCTGTGATTTCAGGTAGATATCCCCGAGGGGTTGCATGGCCAAATATGGAGACGACTCTTTCCAGCTTTGGAGTTTTTCATCTACAAATTCTGCCAGTCGCGCCTCGAAGTCCTCGGGACTTCGGCCCTTTGGAATCATGGCAAATGTTTCGACATACCCTTCTCCCCAATTCTCCAGCACAATCGTAGAAAAAAGCTGCTCGCCACTACCCATCGATACCAACACATCAAATTCGAACTGCGTATTTTGCTCGGGTTCAACCATTATGCCCGATACCTCGAAATCCGTGTCCCGGATGCGCAACACCTTGCCAATTGGGTCTTCTTTAGCAAAGTATTTTTCGGCCAATGCCTCTGTAATGACAACCGAAAAGGGATCATCCAATGCAGTCTGAGGATTGCCACTACTGAGCTCAAAAGAAAAGACTTCAAATACTTCAGGATCGACAAATGCCACTTGATCCTCCATATATTCTTCCTCCCCGATTTCTATTAATTCTCTGTTCGGGGCAAACCGGACCAAGTCCCACTCCGGAAAATCGACCTTCAGTTCTTTAGCCAGTCGATAGGGCCCGACGGCTCTCTTGCGCAGCGCACCCGTCTGTGGATTCGTGACCTCTATATTTAGTCGATAGATGCGATCGCTATGCTGGTGAAATTTATCGTAACTCATCTCCTGCCCCACATAGAGCAAGATGAGCATAACGCTTGCCGCACCTAGAGCAAGACCAAGAATATTAATTATGGTAAATCCGAGATGTCTCCGGAGATTTCGGAAAGCAATCTTAAGGTAGTTGCGTAGCATCGGCCATGTGAATTAAGGTGAGTAACTCACCACGTTTTCAAATCAGCAGAGGTAGTGTAGAAGTCTGTTTTCAGACTAAAAGATAAGATTCCAATGCGACATGTTGCATATTCATGTGCATTCTCTTATCTTTTGGAGCAATGTTGCAGCCAAAACTTATACTCAGTTTCTTTTTTCTGTGTTTTGCCTTAGTTGTAAGCGCACAGTACACCATCCAGCCGAAGCCCATTGGTGAAAGCACTTCACTCGTATTCACGCAAGAACAAATTTTTGATATACGCGCGCACACGCACGGCATGTCCTTTGGTTACACCAAAGCACAGATCAATACTTGGTACAAGACAACCTATACCTATTTCGATCTTGGTTCACTCCGCAATTCACGGGAGCATAGCCAGAATTTTAAGTTTTTCAACCAGGGTATTTTTCGAGAATCTTCAAAAGCCTTTGTGTACGGTAAGAAAAATTCACTTTATGCCTTGAGAGCTGGCATTGGTAAGAGGCGCTCGTTTTCTGAAAAAGCCCGCAAAAAAAATGTGATCGTGGGCCTCAATTATGAATACGGCGTAACCTTGGGTCTACTTAAACCCTACTACCTAAAATTGACGCGATTTATCGACGGAGGTGCCGAGCAACAGATCAGTGTCGAAAAATATTCGGAAGAAAACCGTGATCTCTTTCTGGACGAAACACTCATCTTTGGTGGCGCAGAGTTTCGCCATGGACTAAGCGAGCTCAAGCTGCGACCAGGTGTGCACGGAAAAATTGGGATGAACTTTGCATGGGGCAACGTAGACCGCATGATCAAGGCCATCGAAGTGGGCATCATGGGTGACATATTTCTTAGTAGTGTGCCTATTATGGTCGAGGGCCCCAATAGACCTTATTTCTTAAATCTCTATCTCACCGTACAGCTGGGCAAGCGAACCTAACTCACTGCTCAAACTTTTCTCTTTTTTGCGAGTTACCTTTGTGCAATGATCGAACTTCCTGTCGTAGCCGAAAACAATGAGCGAAAGCGCCGACCATCCTGGTTGCGGGTGAAGCTGCCGATTGGTGAAGACTATAAACGTGTACGCAAGCTCGTTGACGAATATCAGCTTCACACGATCTGTCAAAGCGGCAATTGCCCAAATATGGGAGAATGTTGGGGTGCTGGAACGGCCACATTCATGATTCTCGGGAATACATGTACCAGATCGTGTTCCTTTTGTGCAGTCAAAACCGGTCGCCCCCCTGAATATGATGAGGACGAACCGCGTCGAGTAGCGGAAGCGATCCGGCTTATGGAAGTCAAACATGCCGTCCTCACCTCGGTCAATCGAGACGAACTAGCAGATCGAGGTGCTGAAATTTGGTACCAAACAGTACGCCAAGTCAAAGAGCAATCACCATCAACCACGATCGAAACATTGATCCCCGATGTAAAGGGAGCTTGGGAAGCCCTCGAGCGAATGATCGAAGGCGGGCAGGAGGTCGTTTCACACAACATGGAGACTGTACCACGGTTGTATCGAAAAGTACGCCCACAGGCCAAGTATGAAAGAAGTTTGGATCAAATAAAGCGAACTAAAGCAGCAGGAATGCGCACTAAATCCGGGATCATGGTCGGCCTTGGTGAGTCGCATGACGAAGTCTTGAAGACACTCTCCAACCTAAAGGATCACGGCTGCGATGTAGTCACGATCGGACAGTACCTGCAACCAACTCGCATGCATCTCGCCGTCGATCGATTTGTCCACCCAGATGAATTTGCCGAGTATCGAGAGGAAGGCCTGAAGCTTGGTTTTGATTTTGTTGAAAGCGGACCACTCGTGCGCTCTTCCTACCATGCTGAAAGACATCTGTAGGGATCAATTAAGGAGCAGTAAGAGCAATTGCTCCCTATATGCCCGAGCACCGGCGATACAATTTGCCCGGCAGCGTGCGAATAAGTCCCTTAAATTCAAGGTGAAGCAAAATGCCTGCAATCTGGCTGGGTGAGAGTGTTGTCGAGCGATAAAGCAAATCAATACTGACCGCGTCCTGTCGAGGTATTTGCGCATAAATTACTTCTTCTTCTTCATCTAAGTCATTAAAGATTTCCAACTGTGGCAAAGGTGCGTCACGTTCTTGCCAGCCCATCATCTTGATCAGTTCTTTGCCATCGGTGAGTAAATGGGCTCGATTGGTCTGAATGAGCAGATTAGGTCCTCTACTCGTCTTATCTCCCACTCTGCCGGGCACGGCAAACACATCTTTGTGGTATCCATTGGCCAGATCGGCAGTAATCATGGAGCCTCCTGTCCGGTCAGACTCGATCACTACCACAGCATCACACATCCCGGCAATAATCCTATTGCGCATGGGGAAATGCTCTCGGTCTGGCTTCACGCCGTGCCCAAACTCACTTAACAACCCTCCCTGGTCCACCATCCTTCGAGCAGCATTTCGATGCACCGACGGATAAATTCGATCCAAACCACTCCCCAACACACCTACGGTGTCTAGATCACATTGCAAGGCAGCTCGATGCGATGCAATATCGATGCCATAAGCCAGCCCACTAACGATCAGGGTTCCGGTCCCTTTTAGTTGCTCGATCAGATTGTTCAAAACCTCCAAACCATAGTCGCTGGGCTGTCTTGTCCCGACTATCCCAACTACTTGCGCCACATTTAGGTTTGTCTGCCCTTTGTAGTATAGCACAATCGGCGCATCACGCATTCTACTCAGTCGAAAGGGATAGTGATCGTCTAGATAGAACAAGACCTCTATGTCATGCTTCTCAACAAACTTAAGTTCTTCTTCCGCGTGCTTAAAATTGGTATGTCTTGCGATGCTGTCTGCAATAGCATGACCCACTCCAGGTATCTTCAGTAAATTTGATTTTCGCTCGGAGAATACCGCACTCACACTCCCGCAATAGGCAACCAATTCGCGTGCTAGCACAGCACCGATTTTGGGTAGTTGAGTCAAGGCAATCTTATGCAGTAGATCTGATGGCATAGGTAGATGATGATGATTTCAATTAAAAATACAAATAATATGAAATCAACCCTCAATAAGAATTGATCCTTACCTTTCGCACACATAAGGACATAGGTGGCCAAAAAATCTAAATATTACGTCGTATGGGAAGGCAACACCCCTGGCATTTACAAATCATGGACTGACTGCCAATTGCAAATCAAAGGATACCCGGGGGCACGCTATAAGTCGTTCAGCAGCCAAGCTGAGGCAAAGGCAGCCTATCATGGCGACTTCAACGACTTTGTAAAATCTGGCAGCAAGAAATTTAAGCAAAAGGCAACCATCGATAGAGCTGAAATAAATTGGAATAGCATCGCCGTCGATGCTGCTTGCAGCGGCAATCCAGGATTGATGGAGTACCGGGGAGTAGTAACTAAGGACGGTACAGAGATTTTCAGACAAGGTCCATTTCGACAAGGCACCAACAATGTGGGCGAATTTCTTGCCATCGTGCATGCCTTGGCGCAACTGAAGAAAGAGCGGAAATCAAAATTGATGATTTATACGGACTCTCGAACTGCCATGGCCTGGGTAAGAAAGAAAAAAGCCAATACCAAACTCAAACAAACGTCGTCAAATAAAATTCTTTTTGAATTGATGACCCGAGCCGAAAAATGGCTTGTAGAAAATGCCTACGAAAATCCGATTGTGAAATGGGAGACCAAAAAATGGGGCGAAATACCTGCAGACTTTGGCCGTAAATAATTCTTAGCGAACTACCTAAATCGCATCGGATACTCTACATCAACAAGTCCTTTCTTGATGCTTTCCAAGCGCCTTTTTACCAACCGCCTTTTCACAGGCTTTAATTGTTCGGTAAATAATTTTCCTTCGATGTGATCATACTCGTGCTGGATCACTCGCGCATTGACTCCATCAAAAGTTGTTTCGCACTCTTCAAACTTCTCATTGAGATATTTAAGTCTCACCGATGGTTGTCGACTCACGTCACCTCTCACTTTTGGAATACTCAGACACCCTTCTTCGTACATCCAAGGTGCTCCTGTTTCTTCCAATTTTTCTGCATTGACAAACACCGCTTTGATGCCTTTTTCATCCGTCTCCTCCTCTTCATCCAGCTGGCTGGTATCTACAATGAAAATACGAATAGCTTGGCCAATTTGCGGGGCTGCCAATCCTACCCCATTTGCATTGTACATGGTCTCCCACATATTATCAATGAGCTCTCGGAGATTTGGAAAGTCATGCCCAATTGGCAATGCCTTCTTTTTAAGAATTTTGGATCCGTATGCGTAAATCGGAAGAATCATTAAATGTGCTTCAAGTACCGCTGCAAGATAAGGACTGCGCTGATTTTATCCACCAAAGATTTGTCTCTCCTCTTCTTTCGAGAGGAAACACTTTTGAGAATAATATCTCGCGCTTCACGAGAGGTATACGCTTCATCCTGAAATGCTATTTTAATTGCTGGATATTTTTTGGTCAAATCGCTTGCTAACTTCTCTATTATTGGCACCAACTTAGTGGGGTTGCCATCTGGATGATGTGGCAATCCAAAAACCACTTCCGATACCTCTTCAGCAGTCAAGTATGCATCTAAGAACTCCTGCAATTTTTTCGTAGGAACGGTATCAAGACCATTGGCCACGATCTGCAGGGGGTCGGTCACGGCAAGACCCACCTTTACTGTTCCATAATCTATTGCTAATACTCGACTCATATCAAAAGAAAAAACCTTCCCCCCTATGATAGGGGGAAAGGAATTCCATCTCAAAAACAGTGACTCTTCAGAAAAAGTTCTAGGGGTGCTTAGTTCATATTGATCATTCTTTTGCTTTTCGCTCCGTAGTCCGTGATAATCTTATAGTGAAGTATCCCGCTTGCGACCTGATCGCGACGCAACTCAAAGAAATTTTGTCCTCCTGGGTATTGCCCACTCTCTCTGTAAATCACCTTGCCAGACACATCACTGACTTCCAGCGTGACCTTTCCATCTCCAGGCTGGGTAAAGTGTATCTGTGTATAGTCTGCAAAGGGATTCGGTTGGTTCTGCTCTACTGAAAATGCGCGATCATCAACAAAATCTACATGCAGTTCTTTTACCGGATTCAACTCCGAAATCACCTCCGAACCAAATTCTACCAGATCTAAACCTATCGCGTCACTGAGCCGTACCGCTTGAGTGGCACGCACTCGAAGATTGAGTGTGACCTCTCCAAATATTGAGCTTTCGCCGATCCAGCTGAACCGAAGTTTATCTTTCTCCAGTTCGTAATTCTCTGCAGTGACGAACAATTGATCTGATTCCATGGCTACAGGCTGTAGGCCACCGGCAAAGAGTAGCCCAAACTGCAGCCCTTCTATATCAGCCACCTCTAGATGCATCGGTATGGTAATCACTTCTCCCGCTTCAACCATGCGATCCGGGATTTGTAGAGGTAGTGTTTCGACCGCGCGTGACCTCGATGTCACGACGTTTCCATCCAGGTCTCCGACTTTGATCCCTACAAAACGTATCTCAGCGTCATCCTTATCCGTCTTTGCCATCGTATAGGATCGAAAATCCTCACTCTGCGCATGTTCGGGACGAGCAAATTGATAGGAGGCATCAACAAATCTCCAGGAGGTATTTTCGAGGAGACGTTCATCCTTCTGAATAATCAACCTGCGCAATTGGATGAGATCAATCGGATTGATCTTGCCGTCCCGATTGGCATCGGCAGCAATCAACTTGTACGGAGAGGCTAGCAACTTTCGACCAAGAATGTGTTTTTGCAATCGCACCAAATCAAGTGTCGAGATTCCGTTGCGATGGTCCGTGTCTTTTTCTGGCACTACCTTTACCATTGGTCCGCCTACATAGTTTAGCTGGAAGGTCCCGTCGATCTTTGAAAATACCGTGTGTGCGCCAGAGGCTGATTCACCTGTGATCCGCACATTGGCCACCTGCTCATTGATTTCTGTACTGATTAATCCTGCTAGACTACCCGGAGCTGCTGTGGTACCACAGATGCCACTGTTATCCACCAGTTGTACAAACACATAGGTAAAATCAGCGGTGTTGGTCACCGTATCTTTCACCCAAAACTGAAGCATAACCACCCCATCTCCCACCTTGTCAGTGCAATCGAAGGTGAGTGAATTTTCATCCGGGCCAGGAGGTACAGGATCCATTGCTCCATCATCAACTCGCAGGCAGAAGATCAGATTATCTGCACTGGCTCCACAAGGTGGAGCACTGCTCGAATTATATTCTTTGCCCCAGATGGTTGCGATCCCGGCATCGGGTGCATTGTCGCCATCCAGATCCATGGGGGTGAGCTGGGTGGTGAGCATAGTATATGCCACAACACTGGGCACCGCTTCTGTTGCAACATTAAAGCTGGTCCTTTCGCTGGTTTCATTTCCACACGCATCGGTAGCCGTAAATAGTAAGATATAGTCTCCTGGTGGCAATGCATCCACATTGGCTGTGAGGCCAATCCCTTTAGAGACCACCGAGCCCGCCAGTGAGGTAACACTCCAGCGCGTGGTCGCACCACAAGCGTCTTGTACCGTAACACGTGCAGACAAAGATGCCGTACAATTTACGGTTCGATTGTTTTCATTGATGGTCGGAACACTGAGCGAAGGCGGCGTATTATCAACCAGTACGATCTTTTGCACGAAGGTTTCAACACCCGGAATATTGGCAAAATGACGCCAATCCGTGACGTTATCAAAAGCAGGATCACACCAATCCAACACACACCAGGTGCGTAGTACTTTGGTACATCCCTTCCCTGATACCACATCAAATACTTTATCAAAGTACCCCAGACCGAGATTCCGGCAATCGTTCACCAATGCGGAGATGTCTGGTTCGGGCGTTGAAATCTCTACATTTCCATGGAGACCATAGGTCACTCCACAGGCCTCAACTTCGACGATCGAGTCAGGCCACACGATCATATCTGTCATGGGGCATTGTTTGATATAGATCTTCTGAGTGGCCACGACCACCAAACTACCACCGTTATGTCCATCTAGCGCTGCCTCCCAGATTCGTTTTATCACTCCTTTGCCACAGCCGAGTTTAGGTCCTTCTATACGTTGCCCTACATTTGCATCGCATGCTGCGGCCAGCAGACCATCCCAGTATGTGCGCGGGTCTTTTTTTCCATCACAATCGATGTCTTGCAATACCCATTGGGTCTGCGCAGTGGGATCACTAACGTAATTGCCAAAGTGCTGATTGAGTTTAGCGAGGTTGGCCGATTCTACATCTGTCTTGAAGTTTTGTTGGTAGGCCATGCAGGTGATGGTATCACTGGGGAGTTCTTCGATCACGATAGGGGCGATCTTGTTTTCGACATTTACGAATCCCCAACATTTGTCGATGTTGCAGCAAAAGTCCACCACCAAGAGTTCTACCATAACCGGTTTTCCTATATCATCGCAGCAGAAGGGCACCACGTCAGCAAAGCCGGGCTCAAAGGCACTTGCGCATGACCCTGGGTCGTTTTTGACCCATTCTTCAAATCGCTCGTAGATATCTTTTATGGCGCCAGGCTCTGCACTCCCCATTCCACATGCAGTTTCCCAATCGGTTCTGCGAGCCCAGATATGGTTGATTCCGCAATTGTCATAGCTTTCAGCATTCAGCGATGCAGCCTTCATCAAGGTAAAGCCCTGGGCATTGCTCAAAGTAAGATTCACTGCATTGTGACAGACTGCAACTGGCGGGCTATTGTCTTTGGCCACGATCACTATGGTATCAGATCTAACGAGATGGCAGTCGTCGATCGCATTGTAAATGACAAGATGTGGCTCTCCTACCTCCACTCCCCACACTCCTAGATTTGGGCTCTCATCGGCATAGTAGGGAATCGCGGTAAACCCGGCAGTAGGTGAATAAACGGTCACCTTGATCATCTCACTATCACTGCAATCGTCACTGATGGTGGGACTAGGCAGTACTCCATGTCCCAGGCACTCTTTGCCATCCGTACCGATGGTATCCGTGGGCCAAGTGCCCAACATGCCGTGATCCACTACTGGCAACATTGGATCAAAAGTGATTTCTGGCGGCCGGGAATCAGTCACTAAGACACTGTCTATGCACAATGTGTCACGGCCAC
>CAJQNM010000703.1 GCA_905479665.1 uncultured Saprospiraceae bacterium | reverse complement strand
TACCATCTGATTGTAATGCACCTTTATATCCATCGAGCAAATCATAGGCATGATCCTTTTCCTTACTGGGTCGATAATTGAATAATACGAGCTTGGTTGTCGGGGCATTCATCACCCACATGCATCCACGTAGTTTGCCGTGTTCCTTATCCTGGCTAAGCACCCGGATGCTCGATTCATCCATTTGCACATACTTGCTACTCAGGACTTCTTGATGCATCAAGGCATGGATGGGTTGCAGCAGTTCTCCGACTTTTGCCAAGTAGTTGTAGCAATGTTTGGCTTTGATAAAATCAACTCCGGCATTGCGCAATTTTTTCACAAAGCGATATACCGGCATATGATATTCAAACTTCTCACTGATCAAGCCAGCCACAATGGAGTCATCCACTAGTCCCTTGGGGATGATCCGGGGAGGAATATTTGCCTGAAGTATACTCTTTTCTGCTGAATCAGGATCAGCATATCGGGGTCGAACAAACTTTAGCACCTCCAATTGCATGGGAGTGTATTTCAGAATTTCGGTTTCATCCTGACCGATTAACTAGTTAAATAGTAATCCGTTTTTTCGGTAACTTACTCTTTCTAATTCACTTTCAAATTATCGATATGATGAACAAAAGATTTTCCTTGATTGCTGTACTTTTTCTAGTGGCTCTCGGTAGCTTCGTATTGAAAGGTCAATTGAATTTGGAGAAGTCACAAGTGTAGGAATACATGATGGGATGATCTCGACGGATGAACCTAACAAAATGCTGAGTATGGATTTAAAGGAATTTAAAAGGATGATAGGTAAAATTTAGTTTTCTGAAGATCCTTGTCATTTAGAAGAGCTCTTCCTTAATCAGGTCTGGTCAATATTACTAGCATTATCAACCGATTCCTTCGTAACTATTGAAGACCAGCTGCCCCAAAGTGGCAACCTGGCAGATCTAGAGGATTCCAGAAAACAGATGGATGAATTTGTCACGACGGTGCGACCAAGAGTGGAGATTGCATCGACGGTAGCTTTTGTAATCCATCAAAATCACTTCCTTTATGCCTTATCATGTGTTCAAGTAATCAAGGCCAAACAGTGCTCGAGAAAACAAGGTTTATTAATTCAGATTCTCTATGAAAAAGAATGTACTAGTCATTGTGGTGATTTGCGCCGTCTCCATGACCCTAGGATGTGGCACAGAAGAGAGATCAGGGGGTAGGTTGGCTGAAGGCGAATCGTTGAAAATAGACATTTTCGAGGAGACTCCAGTTGCTCTAGATATAGAGAAAGTCGTGGCTTTGGGTTCAGTAGAGGACGTTGCATTAGGAGGGATGGAACGAATGCAGTATTCGTCACAGCTAGATAGGTTTGTAGTCTTGGATATGGTCTTTACGCATCTGCCCAGCACAAATATAATACTGCATTTAATGAGTTGGTCTATGAAGGTGTTTTCGCCCAACAAGCGGCCAAAACCATTACACAACTAGGCAATGCTAGGGGCAGCAATAGCATGCTGTTGTGGAGTAAGAATTACTACAACGATCCCTTCACTTATTCGATGATAAGGCGAAAATTGTACGAAGGTAAAAGAATTTAATCGGGCTGAAGATGCTTTGTTGAGATCATGGAAGATGATTCCAAATCGGATTTGGTCGAGGTATTTATTGGTTAAAACCTTATGGCAGGCTGGGGAGAGAGAAAGGTGTGGTGCGCTGGCACGAGAACTAATGTTGAGTGAAGTGAAGGTGCATAGTAGGGCGGTGGAGGAAATAAGGGATGAGTTGAGGGTGTATGCGGCGTTGTAGACTTATAGTGATGGAGAGTCACATGAAACATCATGTTACTAATTAAGGACTAGAGATGAGCTAAGGGTGTTTGCCAAAGGATAGAAGAGTTTTATTTATTAATATTAATTTTAAAGTTTAATTTTTGAGAAATTTAAAACTGATTTGTAGCGCAGGCTTGTTTGTAGCACTACTTTGGATGAATTTGTAAATGCAGTACAATGCAGCTGCTGATGAGGGACTAGCGAGTAAAATCGAAATAGGCCTTTCGTCTGCAATGGCAGCAGAGTGCAGCCATTCTGGTGGAGGAGCTGGTGTAACTTGTCCTGCAACAGGTAATGATGGCTGTTGTTTCCAATGTGTGCGAGACCCTTATCGAAGTACAGGTGCTGGATGTGATTTTTCGGGCTCCATCTATGATCATTGTGAGTTTGATGGACTTGGTAGCTGCAATCAGGGGGAGGATAGATTATGGGAAAATCTATTTCAATGTTGTTAAAGTTGTGCGCACTGACTGGGCTCTTTCTGGTGCCCATTGGCTGTAATACAACGGAAAGGCAAGAAGTAGTAACAGGAAAATCCTATGACATTTCTGATGATGGCGGCATCAAATATCTTGATAGTTGCGAACGAATTTCATTTGTTCCTTTGGAGTTGACTTCAGAGAGCTCTATCGGGAAATTCGGTGGCGCCATCGTTTTTGATAATGATTTCTATATTCTTGACCGACAGACATTTAAAATTGTTGTTTTTTCAGCTGCAGGTGAATACAAATATACGATCAACAATAGAGGAAAAGGACCA
>CAJQNM010000702.1 GCA_905479665.1 uncultured Saprospiraceae bacterium | reverse complement strand
TATCGATGGCGTATTTTATTTCTTCCGAGCTAATCCTGTTCATCCTTTCATCCTGAGAATCCTGATTCAGACAATGAAGTGTTCTCGGTCCCTTTTTGTCAGAATCAGGATTTGCATGATTTTAGGATTTTCTTGATTTTTGGTTGCGAGTTGAATGAGCGATTGAATTCTCGAGAAACGTTGTCCAATGTTTTAATGACCTTTATGCGAGATCTATCGATGGCGTATTTTATTTCTTCCGAGCTAATCCTGTTCATCCTTTCATCCTGAGAATCCTGATTCAGACAATGAAGTGTTCTCGGTCCCTTTTTGTCAGAATCAGGATTTGCATGACTTTAGGCTTTTCTTGATTTTTGGTTGCGAAACCCCACTCACTCACTCAAAACAAACCGATCCACCTCCTCCGGGGTATCTGGATTGAGGACTTCTACCTCGATGTCTTTGCCATTCACGTGAAAAAATACCAGCGCATTTTGGGTGGTAAAACTACTCACGAAGGGTGTCCAGGGGGTCTGCTCCTGTGCATAATAGGGAGCACCAGCGGCACCATTATTGATTTGGTAGATCGTTCGGGTTAATTCAATTTTTGGAGAGAAATATTGCTCTGGGTAGATTTCCGTCTCGGGAGATATTTTTAGTCGATTGTAATTGTGCTCATCACCCGTCAAGACTGCCCGGGTCTTTTTACTTTGGTTGATCAGGATATCTAATATTTGGTCTCGCCGTTCGATAATTCCTTTTTTCACCGCCTTGCCAGCGACATAGGGTCTTATCTGATTATTACCTCGGTACCACATATCATCGCCCACATGACCACCATTGGGAAAGCACGGGGTATGCTGCGTGACGAAAATGTGATCAATCGTTTGGTCTGCCTCCAGGTTTGTGACGGTCTCTTGGAGCCAGGCGAGCTGATTGTCCATAATGTATCCATGAAGCCCTCCACTTACCTTAGGGATCATTCTGTGGCTGGGGGCATACCAGTAGTCGGAATTGAGGACAATCACTGCGACATTATCGTGAGTGTAATAAAATACATTTTCATCGTATGAAGGGAAATCGATCTCATCCGGATTCGGATCGTACTCTGATCCATCTTCACTGGCAGGACCATTATTCGGATTGGAGAAATTCTGCGCAAATAAATATTCTCCGGAATCATCGTCGTAGGGCCAACGATTCAATAAAATGGAACTGCGGGTATCATCCTTCCAGAAAAATCGCATGTAGGATTCGTGATTTCCCATGCTGACATATACCGGAAAATAATGCGCAAACGGCTGGATGGCATGTTTCCAATTGGCATACTGCAGTTGCATGGCTTCTTTGTCGGTTAAATATCCGTCAATCAAGTCGCCCGAAAACTGCATGAATTTTACATCCTTAAATTTTGCCAGGGCCATGATCTTTTTCATGATGTACGCATTGGCACCATAGATCGTGCGCTCACCACCACCCTGCCCACTTCTCGAGTCACTCGCATAGCAGAAGGTAAAGGGTTTGCGTGTCCCGGCTGTAGGAGCTGTCGTCAGGGCATAGGTCATATTTTGATCACCCGCCTCCACGGTATAGGCATAGACACTGTCGGCCTCCAAACCAGCGATGGAGATCTCGTGATGAGTGGTCTTTCCATCTTCGGTGATGTCTACTGGACCACAACTCAGTGCGGCGCGCACTGGCT
Organism: uncultured Saprospiraceae bacterium; assembly: GCA_905479665.1. Lineage (GTDB taxonomy): Bacteria > Bacteroidota > Bacteroidia > Chitinophagales > Saprospiraceae > CAJQNM01. Next base: position 11,442 of record CAJQNM010000702.1, on the reverse strand, counting down.
TACTTGTGGTAAAGGTGATCACTGCACTTCGATCAGTAATTTGATTGACAAAGGGACCTTCGATGATTGTGGGCTCGACCTTAAAAGGTCCTGTGCCAGAAAAAGCAACACTCCCATCATACACCAAATCACCAGTGTCATCCATGACCCGAAAACCCAGCACGCCGAACCCTGACTTCTCCCAGCCAATCATATCGTACGTGCCCCTGAGATACTTCGTAATTAATATTTCAGTTTCCCCTTCGGAAATTTCTTCATAGCGACGGAAATAGACCGGCATGGGATGTTTGGAATCTCCATAGGGTATAAATCCAAAATAAAGTCGACCATCAAACTCCTCTCCAAAATCAAAAGAAATGCCCTCTTTGGTGCCCTTGGGATTGCCTTGCATCTGTGTTAAACCAAAGGGAGCTGGCTCATCGTAGCCGATGTATTCATCTCCCTTTATATTGATCCGATAATGATCGTCAGCAAAGGTAATATTCGAATGTACGGAAGGTACTTCTTGTACAACCATGCTGAGAGCAAGCAACTGTGCTGCGATGCAATAAATTAATCTATTCATGTTTTCGACCATTAATTTTTTTAGTGGAGAATGATTCTTCCAACAATTTATCCTCTTCATTGTTTGTCGACACCAAGTTCAAGTCCGGAAAATCAGGTTGCCCGGCATCAATCCAAGCCGTATACCAAGCACTCCCAATGCGCTGGATGGATTGCTGCATGCGCTGCTCGACCATGCCATCCATACGTTCCTGGTACGCTGTGGCGTAGGCCGGACATTGCGTACGAACGGTAAGATTATTGCGATCTGAAAAACAATATTGCTGATCACTGGGAAACTGATGACTTAAGGATTTTTCAATACCCAATACGCTGTCTACTAGGCGATGACTTTCCAAGACAACATCCCAAAATATATCTGCGGGATTTTCAAGGTATTCTGCCTTGCCCACAAAAAAATTGTAGTGTTCCTCCGCAAATAATTCTGGTATGCGACTCTCCCAAAAAGCATGGATTCCCAATTGATCCGTGAGTTGCCCATTGTAATTTTGAGTGGTATGCAGGGGCACATGCGCATCTCCCAGGTAGTGCCCCATATCGGCAGACAGGCGCAGTATGCGAGGCACATCTCGATCCTTAAAAGCCTGGGTGAGTTGTCGCTGCTGATGAGCCAGATGATATGGTAATATGCCGTGGGCCGAAAGACTGTCGGCCACGTGAAGATCCCAACAATCGGATGTGGATATATTTAGGATCCACCACATCGGAGCACACTTTATTTGCCAAGATTCTTCATAATAAGATGGCATGATGGAATCGACAAAAAAATCTCTGTACCTCTGCACATCAAGTTTATAATATTCTCCAGCAGTGGTTTCTACCGGGAGCACATCCAACTCCCTGGCCAGGGCTTCAGCAACTTCTTTGCCATAGATGAATAGTGTATCACCCTCGTTCACAAGATGCAGATCGCTGTAGTGCGCCAGGGCGGATGTCCACTCACGTGGCATATTCTCGAAAGGAAAGCTGCCAAAGTGATCTAGGTCGATGTAGTGCCTGACCGCTTCATGGGTCGTTGCATATCTGCGTTTATCAGCATCGACCGCGTGGGCGGTCAAATACTCGATATTCGGCTTGTAAATATTCATCAACTCCGGTGGCAAGGTGAATACCGCCATGCGATTGATCAACTTATGAGCAAAAAATCCCCAATCCATAGAGACTCCCGCACTTGTGAGAACGAGAAACCCCAAACAAAGGCCCAGGATACTACCCTGCCTCATCACGGTGATCCGAGAAAAAGTCATAAGACAAAAATATCTCTTTGACCAATGCATCTTGCACTAAATAAATATCGCCCTCTGCATTGATAAAATAGTAGCGCTGAATACTGCCGCGCGCAGTGGCTTCGAGAGGTAGCCGATATATACTGTACGCATACTTTTCAATTCGGGTCTCGAGCTCGATGGTCGCATACGGAGGATAGTCACTCATCGCCCCTTGAAAGTCTCCTTGGCTAAGCGCAGCCTCTGCACCTACCGACTGAAAACCAATAAGGTAGCGCTCTATGGCGGCCCGCTGCACTCTGAATGATTCATCTCGGTTTGCACCCAGTTTAGCAGCAATGAATCGATCCTCCTCTCGCAGCAATACAAAGGATGCCGCAGGCCGATCATGATAAAGTAGCTGTACACGATCGATATCTTCCTGACGGGTGCGGAAGATGGAACGATCAAACCAATCCATCTCTGGCATCCAGTAACGGATACGGAGTGATCCCTCCCACCCTGGCATGGTCGTCACCACGGGAGTATCACTGCCCTTGCGCATCATGTAGGTGCCGCGCTCGTCGGGCGTTGCACCTCCCACTTGGTACGCCATCAGTTCTTCCTCGTCTGCTCCAAAAATTTCGACCATCACTCCTTGCCGCCGCAGGTCAGATAGCATTCCGGGCCGGGCAGCCTGCACCGGAATAAATTTGAGCTCTACATTCTTGATCGCCCGCATTAGATTTTCCATGGCGTTCTCACGGACTCGACGACCACTGTCCAGCAGCCAGTGATCCTCATGGCGCTTTAGCTTCACTTGTGCACCAGAAGGATGCGTAAGTCTGATCTGTTGAATCATATCTATGTTCTCCACCCTGAATTTATACGTGCTGTCAGGGAGGGATTGAGTATCCTCTTTCAAGACAAAATAAGCCCCAAGTCCCAGCAACAATGCAAGACTGATAAAAAGAAATGGCCTACTTGGCATAACGGCGTTTTCGCATGAAAGCAAATATAAAAGCAAAGACTGCCAATATCACAAGAGGTAGACCTACATTCAGGAATTGCCAAAAGCTCTTCTCTTGCTCGATCTTTCTGGCATCTAGCAATCGCAGGCGGATCGTCCGTGCACGCGACTCAATCAACCCCCTCTGATCAAGCATATACTCCACAGCATTCACAAGGAAATCCGCATTGCCAAAGGTGTACTTCATAAACTGGTTGTAGCCAGGTGCACGGATGGAACCATCGCGCGGATTGACGTAGCTGCGTGCGACGTCACCGTCTGAAACGACCAATATCTTTCCCGCTGATCCTACCGACTTATAAGAAGCGCCAATCTCTCGCAGCATTTCGTGCATCTCACCACTCACTCGGTTTTCGAAGAGTGACGGAAACGAGCCCTCCAGCATCAAGGCCAAGGTGGCCGGAGGTTTGTTGAATTTGTCCGGATCGGGATTCGTACGCAACATATTAAAGTCGAGCATTACTGGATTCATCTGTGTGCGGGTACCCGGGCTGGAGGTCAGCAATGGCGTTTTACGGATCTGGGTACGAGTTTTAATCGTATCGATGGAAGCCGGAAAGAATAAATTGACCCGTTCTATACTTTTTGTGATGGGATGTTGCAAATTGCCCTGGGCCAATATATGATAGTACCACGGAAACATTTTGAACTGAGGCTCCCCTCCTTGCATACCCGTTTGCAATGGAATGGTCGAGCACTCTAAATCCAAGACTAAGTCGCGCTGAATCCTAAATCCATATCTAAAAAACATATCCTCCAGACCCAGCTCAATATCATGGGGGATATAGGCATTGTTCTTTTGAATAGAGTCAAGATTTACCGTTAGGGGATCGATCAAAAACATGAGGTTGCCTCCATTTACGATGTATTGATCCAAGACAAATTGTTCTTTCTGGGAAAAAGTACTGACGGGTTTAGCAACGATGACCAGGTCGACCGTTTCTGGTATTTGATAAATACTGTCGAGATTTATGCGGCCCGTATTGTAAAATGCACGCAGATTATTTTCTAGGCCGGCAGTCTCTTGCGCACTCAATTCGCCATGACCGGTCGAAAAAAGAATATTCGGTTTTTGAGTAGCGTGCAGTTTCGCAATTGCGTTTGCGGCTTTAAATTCGAGGAGTGAGATGGCTTGATTGAGGGTCTGTTCTGGAGAGCGTGAGTGAGATTCCTGCTCCAATAAATTAATGGCAATCTGTCGATCACCAAAATTAAAAATAGCGTAGGGAAAGATCTGCTTCTTTTCGGTCCCTTCACGGGAACGTACACTGAGCTCCGTAGGCCTGATACCCACCTGCATGAGTTGCTGTAAATAGGCTTCCACTTCTGCTCGATCTCCCGCCAGTGGATCTCGAAACGAATAAATCAGGGAAGGATTTATGGCGCGAAATTCATCCAGCAGCTCACGAGTGGCTGCTTGCAACCTCTTAAAGCCTGCTGGAAAAGTGCCTTCGAGTAATACATCGACATAGATGGGATCATCCTGCTCCGCCAGCAGCTCTTGGGTTGCATCAGTGAGGGTATAGCGCTTTTCCTCTGTGAGATCAATCTTTCCAGTGATTCGGCTCCCCAGAAAATTAAGGAGTATAAGCAGGACCAGTGCAATCAGCCAGCGACTCATCCGTTGCGCTTTTTTTGCAAGACCAAATACGTGGAATAAAGCAAAAAGGAAATCAGGGAAACAAAATAAAGGACATCTCGAAAATCAATCACCCCCCGACTCAAACTGCGATAGTGGTAGTCAATCCCAATCTTCTGCACCAGCAGATCTCCTGCACCTGAGAAGAAAGGCAGCCGAGAAAAATAATACATACCATAGTGCATTACAAAGCACAACGCTGCAGCCAAGATAAATGCCGAAACCTGATTGGGAGTCAATGCTGACGCCAACAATCCGATCGCCGTAAAAGTGCCCACTAGAAATAATAGTCCGATATAGGAGCCAGCAATTTGGCCCAAATCAATATTGCCTTTGGGAGAGCCCAAATGCCAAATCGTGTAGACATAAATCAGAGTAGGCAGTAGCGCCAAGGAAACAAGAAAGAAATTGCCCAAATATTTACCTAGCACTATTTGACGAAAACTCAGAGGTTTGGTATACAGTGTTTCGATGGTCCCGTTATTAAATTCTTCCGAAAAAGAACGCATACAGACCGCGGGAATAAGGAAAAGAAAGACCAATGGAGCCACGTCAAAGAGGGAATCAAGTGATGCATACGGATATTCAAAAATGCTGAAATCAGGCAGCACCCAAAGCATCACACTGAGCACTGTAAGAAATAACGCAATTACGAGGTAGCCCGTGATGTTGCTAAAAAACGATCCGATTTCTTTTCGAAAAAGTGCCAGCATCTAGTTTCTACTTTTAGTCAATCCAGTAAATAAATCACTGATCGACTCTTCTTGTTTTTGCATACTTATGATCCGATATCCCGCCGCTACAGCGCGGTCAAAAATCAGCGTACGTGGGTCCTTCTTACCATCAAAGGTAAGGAGCACTTGACGAGCGGATTGCCAATTCTGATTCACAAGGTGCGGCATCTCAAAGTGTTGATTGGCAATGGGTCGATCGTACTCGACGGTGATTGTAAACCCGCTGGTCGTATTCTGATCCAAACGACGATCAGCGACTAGCTCTCCCCGATGCAAGACCAAAACACGCTGGCACAAAGCCTCGACTTCTGGCAGGATATGGGAGGAAAAGAGCACCGTCTTGTTCTGTCCCAGCTCACGGATTAATCCACGAATCTCCACCAGTTGATTGGGATCTAGCCCGCTGGTAGGCTCATCAAGGATAAGTACTTCAGGATCTTGCAGAAACGCCTGTGCTAGCCCAACCCGCTGTCGATATCCCTTAGAGAGACTGCGTATGCGCTTATGCTGTTCATCACCCAGCCCTGCCAAATCAATCATCTCACGGATACGCTGTTGAGGCTTTTGAATCTGAAAGATCGACGCAATAAAACCCAGATATTCCCGCACGTACATATCCAAATAGAGTGGATTGTGCTCTGGCAAATAGCCCAGCTTGCGTCGGGATGTCTGAGGCTCTCGGCGTACATCGTGCCCAGCCACTTCGGCCTCTCCACCAAACTCTGAAATGTATCCGCTGAGAATTTTCATGCACGTTGACTTGCCGGCACCATTGGGACCAAGCAACCCTACAATTTCGCTTTTGCCCAAGGAGAAAGAGACCTCACTCAGAGCAAGCTGTGTTCCGTATTTTTTGGTCAGATCTTTTACGAGGATACTCATTGCACATTCAAAGTAGCGATTGACTCGATGAGGTCGTCAAGTTGGTACGCATCATCTAACGAATGTCCGCCAATCCTAGTACGACACAACGAGGTAAGGTAGCCCCCACTTTTAAGTTTCTTACCCATATCAAATGCAAGTGAGCGGATATATGTGCCCTTGCTACAGCTCACTCGAAAGGCAACCTCAGGCATCTCGAGCCCTGTGATGGTAAACTCACCGATAGAGATTTTGCGCAAAGGTCTATCAATGGTCTTTCCCTGCCTTGCCAACTTGTACAGACGCACACCATCTTTTTGTATGGCTGAGTACATTGGTGGCTGCTGCATGCCATCACCTACAAACGACTGAGCTGCCTCCCGAACGTCTTGCTCAGATATGTGATCCGTGGGAAACTCTCCGTCAATCTCAGTCTCGGCATCGTACGATGGAGTCGTTGCACCCAGTAGCATAGTCCCCTCATAGGTTTTATCGAGTCCCTGCAGTTGATCAATTGTTTTGGTCATTTTTCCGGTGCAGATGATCAACAATCCTGTGGCCATCGGATCGAGTGTACCGGCATGCCCCACTTTGATCTTCTTGATCTGCCACTTGTTTTTTAGTGCCCAGCGAATCTTATTTACGACATCAAAAGATGTCCACCCCTTGGGTTTGTCGACCAGCAGGGTCGATGCAAGATTGGCTTGGGCGATGTTGTTGATGTCCCTTTGTGCTGGCTCCATAGTGAATTTCGTACCTCGAAGATAATGGTCTTACCCCTCATCCTCTCTCCTTTCCTCGACTATCTCGCGTGCCTTGGTCAACGCACTGGCAATGAGGCCAGCCGGAATGGTGACGATACCCAAACCGATGATCAAGATGAAAAATGTAAAAACGCGCCCACCAGCGGTGATTGGGTACACATCTCCATAACCTACTGTCGTGAAGGTGATAATAGCCCACCATAAACTATGAAAAATAGAGGCAAATTCGTCGGGTTGAGCATCGTGCTCGAAATAGAAAATCCCGGCTGAAGCAAGAAAAATAAAAATGCCTGCTATGGTCATGAACATCACCAATTCTGTTCGAATAAGTCGTAAAGCGATGGCTGCACGTTTTATTGCAATGCTATAGCGAGTTAACTTTAAGGCACTCAAGATCTTGAAGATCCGTAGGATACGTAGGGCCCTTAGATCAAATTGTCGACTGGCAATAAACGGTAAGATCGCCAGAAAATCAATGATGCCATAAAAACTAAAAATGTATTTCAGTGGTTTCTTCGCTACATAAATACGTAAAAGGTATTCGATGGTAAAGATAATATAGCAGACAAGATCAAACCCCTCAAGGAGCTGCACTGCCTGGGGTTGCAAATCCGGCAAGGTACTTACCGCGTAGAGCGCAATGGAGATAATGATTAAGATCTGAATAGCAATGTTGAATATCCTTCCAGCTCGGGTTGAGCTGTTTTCAACGACAATGCGTAGCTTTTTTCTGAACTTCATGGCACAAAAATTTGCACAGGCAGAGCGAAAAACTTCGCTCGCACAAGATTGCAAATCCTTAGCTATGATCTAGCAGAAAGCCAACTTACTCCTTATGGATCACATCGATCGGATTAGATCTAGCGACTCGGAGTGTTTCAATACTGGTCGTGGCCACTGCGATCACCAGCGCGAGCATGCAAGAGGCCAAGATAACCCACCAACTTAGATTGATATGGTAGGCAAAATTTTCCAGCCATTTACTGATCAAAAAGTATGCGACAGGGGCAGCAATGAGCATAGAGATCCAAATCGGCTTGGTAAATTCTCGCGACAACTGGATGACCATGCCAGAGACAGTAGCCCCCAAGATTTTGCGCACCCCTACTTCCTTCCTTCGTTGATTCGCGAGAAATGCGGACAATCCATATAGGCCCAGACAAGACACAAAAATCGCAATGAGCGCAAAGATTTGCACAAGTGACCCCAACCTCTGCTCAGACTGATAGAGATTATCTAAATCCTGATCAACAAATCCAAACTCGAAGGGATAGGAAGGAGCTACACTCCGTCCGAGCTTCTCCAAAAAAGCAATGGTTTGTTCTGTGCTGCCTTGCCCCGCTCTGATCACTACGAATTTTCCATCTTTCTCGTAGCGCATCACCATAGGTTCGATCGGCTGCCTAATCGGTTTGTAGTGAAAATCCGAGACCACTCCAATGATGTGGCCCTCGTTGCCCCATAAATTAAATGACTTACCCACCGCCTCATCAGCATTCATCTCCATAATGCCTAGCGCGGTCTCGTTGACGATATAGCTCCCTTGGTCTGTTTCCAGTTCTTGAGAGAATGTGCGCCCGTTCTTCATCTCCATATCGAAAACCTCGACAAAGCCCTCGTCTATTGCGATGTTTGCGAAAAGAACTTGTTTTTCGGGATCCTTTCCCTCCCAATCCAAACCGACCGTTCCCGAGAGTAGGTTCGTGGGAAGGGAGCTGCTAAATGCATGCTTTTCAGTAAACGGATTTTCCCGGAGTTGATTTCGATAACCTTCAATATTCTCTGCAAGCTCTTTATTCAGTTCAACATAAATTAGATTTTCTTTATCAAATCCTAAGTCCTGGTGTTTAATAAATTGTTGTTGTTTATAAATAACAATTGTTCCACTAATTAATATGATGGAAAAGAAAAATTGCACCATCACTAAACCGTTTCTAAAAAAAGTATGCCCTCCCTTGCTTTGCCTTTGCAAACTAAAAACACGCTGTGGCTCAAAAGCAGATAAATAAAAAGCGGGATAGCTACCAGCAAGTAATCCAATCGAAATGGCCAATGCGAAAAACCCGAACAGCAGCCAACCATCGGTGAGGCTTCCGAAATAATCAACGCCGGTGAGTGTTGCGAAAGAGGGCAAGAGCAAATAGACGAAGGCCAGGGCAATGAAGAAAGATGCCAAAGCAATAAGGCAAGACTCTGTAAGAAATTGAGCAATAAGTTGCCTTCGACTTGCCCCCACGACTTTCCTAAAACCGACTTCTCGGGCCCGCCTAGTGGCTTTGGCCGTTGATAAATTCATGAAATTGATCGCTGCGATGAGAAGTATTAATAGAACAGCAATGGAAAGGATGTAGACCGATTGAATATTACCTAGACCTGCAACATCACCCATGTAATCAGGATGCAGGTGTATGTCTGTGATGGGTTGCAGTCGAAAATTAACCACGAAACCATCTACCTTTGACCTATAGAACGCATCGATTTTATTTTGCAGATTCTCGATGTCCTGGCCTCCAGCAGGTATGCTTTGATGCAAACTGAGATACCCATAAAAATCAAAATTGTCCCAGATATTCTCCTTTAAATCCCGATTGGTTCTGGCCAGGAAGTTTAGCGGAATCAACATATCAAATTGCAGATGTGTCGTGCTGGGAAGTTCTGCAAGCACTGCAGTAACCGTGAGATCTGTTTCTTGATCAATGCGTAGTGTCTTGCCGATCGGGTCTTCTTGACCAAAATATTTTTCGGCCGATGACTCACTCAACAAGATTGATTCAGGCCTCGCCAGCGCAGTCTGCATGTCTCCTTTTAGCAGTGGAAAGCTGAAGACTTCCAGAAACGTAGAGTCAACATATAAAATTCTATCCTCCTCAAACGATTGATCATCGCTAGTGATGAGATGGGTGTAAGGCAGACTGGTCCGAACAGCAGACTCTACTTCCGGAAGTTCCTTTACCAGAGCCGGAGATAGAGGCGCAGGACTTATGGCAGCATCCATCTGATCGAGATGAGAGGTAATGCGATAAAGACGATTACTGCGTTGATGAAATTTATCGTAGCTGACCTCATGTTGGATCCACATGAGAATCAAAATAGCGCTGGCCAGCCCGACAGCTAGACCCAAGACATTGATGATCGAAGACTCCTTCTGCTTGATCATATTTCGCAGTCCGAGTTTCAGATAGTTGCGCAGCATAAGAGTCGTCTTTTGGTTCTCAATTCTATAGACGTACTATGTCGTGGTAAGTTTCATGCTAGCCTCTCTGTGTCATATGACGGATGTGGCGATAGCCCGGCTGGGCTCATCATTCGAATCTACGAAGTAGGTGTGAACCTCTCTCACTGTCAACTCTATATTCGTGACCCAATGCACCAGTTCCAAGTCTTACAATGATCTTTTTCATGTGGGTTTCAAACTTGCCCTTGTACGATTTAATAATTAAAAACCTATTGGCTGTTAAATCCTCCAGGAGGCTGTTGAATTACTGGCTCGATTTGGCTCGCTAGCTTATTTTGGTTGCAGACGAGCCAAAAAACGCAGAAATAGTCGAGCTATATCGAGTATTTTTGGTGAAGTATGCGGGCAAAAGAAGCCGCGAACGAATCAGAGTTAGTATTTCAACAGCCTCCCAGATCTTTCGTGACGCTCGTGTGACCTTTGTGTGATATATTCTAATTTATTTTGATGTCATGAATACTATTCTGGCAGTCGAGGACGATGCAACACTCTTAGAACTTCTGAATATTCATCTCGCAGACATCAATTGCCACCTGGATACAGCACAAGATGGCCAGGAGGGTTTGCAAAAAGCACTGAAACATAGGTACGACCTGATCATTCTTGATATCATGCTCCCCTCCCTAAGTGGTCTGGAGATATGCAAGAGAATTAGAGCACATGATATGACAACCCCCATTCTGATGCTCACCGCAAAGTCTGAAGAAATCGATCGCATTTTGGGTCTGGAGATCGGTGCAGACGACTATGTGATAAAACCTTTCAGTGTGAGGGAACTGCTGGCCAGGATCAAGGCCCTATTGCGCCGGTCTATGTTGAATGCAGCGGCCAGGAACACAACTTCTTCGGTTATCCTGAAGCGAGGACCAATGTCGATTGATATCGAGAAACGCAAAGTGACGATTGGGTCGGAAAAGGTAGAGCTGTCAAGAAAGGAATTTGATCTCCTTGCCTTGCTGGCATCAAAACCGGGCGTGAGTTATGATCGAAGTAGATTGCTTAATCTGGTCTGGGGCTATGATTTTGAGGGGTTTGAACACACCGTAAATTCACATATTAATCGCCTACGGGCCAAAATCGAAATTGATATGTCTGCTCCTCAATACATACTCACGACCTGGGGCATAGGGTATTGTTTCAGTGAAGATATTTAGGAAACCCAAGTACAAAGAATGAGAAGGAACACATTTTTCTTTAAAGTTTCATTGGTCTTTTTAGTCTTGATCGTCGGCCTTGGAGCTCTGTATATCGTTCTCACGGTATCAACTTCATCGCGCTATTTTGAGGAGGCCAATCAGCAACTCAACAGGACTATTGCAGAGCATACGGTGCAAGAGGTATCCCCTCTGGTCAATGGCGACGTGGACACCAATGCGATTCAAGAAATAATGCATTCTATGATGGTCATTA
>CAJQNM010000701.1 GCA_905479665.1 uncultured Saprospiraceae bacterium | reverse complement strand
AACTGATGTTATTGAAGATCTGCTTAATATAAGAGATCTCGTTTTTGAAAGATGCTAGCTCACAAACCTTTCTTTTCAAGATTGCTCCTTTCATCGTCTTGAGATTCGCAATTCAACTCTTGATCGAGTTGAGATTACATCAGATCTTGAAATTGGGTGCATCGGTATGTGTCAGCAAACTGTCAATGCATTCAACGCGTCTCGATGAGAGGACGATCAGTTTTCTTCGTATGTGAAAAAACTTCCATCGCAGGAAAATCAAACTCAAAGTACCTGATGAACCAGATGGTTTACTTGAATGATCAAATCAGCCGGTCAAGATCCTGAGTCACTTATTGAAGGGAGAAAGCCAAATTACCATCTTTCACTACCTGTCGCACAGGACACCTCGCAAGAGATTGCCTATTCAGCGAAGAGGGGCCTGCTGAAACATACCTTAAGCCAAATCCTTTTAGATGCTCTTGAGACTCATAAGGGCCTGGCAAGGAACCAGATCGATGAACTGCTTAAACCTGCATTACCTTCAGTACTTAACGAACAACAAAAGAAGAACAAAGTAATGAATTTGCTATCTGACCTAAGAAGGAGAAAGAAGATTGTCAACACTGGCACCAATTATGAGCCTATGTGGAAATTACATTCATAAAATGAGGATCATAATATTCCACTTTATGAATGGTCGCTCTCAAATATACAAATGTTATTATGTAAGTACTTGATATTCAGCGATATACATTTTAGCAGATATACATAAATGTATATGCGTTGTTGAAAAAAGTATGAATGATGATGATTTACCTAAAGACTAGAGGATACTTCTGTTTACAGTTCTTCGAGCAAATTGTTTGCAAATAAAAAAAGAGTCACAGTATAGTTTAGTTGTAACTCATTGGTAATCAAGTCGGGGTGGCAGGATGAGCTTCGCTGATCCTGAAGATGGTATGAGATCCAACGAAAGCCTATCCTCCTGCGTCGGATCTGGCCTTTTTTGCTGTCCGATCCCTTCAAGCAGAGCTTGGGGATCTGCCATCAAAAAAGCCCCTCCGCTGATGCGGAGAGGCTTTCGTTGTCGGGGCGGCAGGATTCGAACCTGCGGCCCCCTGCTCCCAAAGCAGGTGCGCTAACCGGACTGCGCTACGCCCCGAATTAGGTGTGGGTGTGAGTGTGTGCAGGTGTGTGAGGACGGGTTTGGGTAGTGTGTGTGGGTGTGCTCTCCCTTGTATCGTAATAACACTACGAGAAAGCGGGCCGCAAAGATAGTAAATACCTCTGTTTGACAAATAGTGTTTGATACCGCCAAATCGAAGCGCTCAACTTACGTATTTTCGATGCACATGCGATGCTTCGACTGATGATCGATAGACTCTTTCTATTGCTGCTTGCTGCTACGATGTGGCAGATCACCTTAAATGGTCAACCTGCTGCTCAGCAACCCAACCTTGTACTAATCGTGGCCGATGACCTAGGTTTTGCGGATGTAGGATTTAATGGCAGCACACAGATTGTAACTCCTCATCTGGATCAATTGGCCAAGACTGGAGTGATTTTCACGCAAGGATATGTCTCTTCTCCCGTCTGCAGTCCATCACGGGCAGGATTGCTCACCGGGCTCAATCAGGTAGAATTTGGGCATGACAACAACATCGGTGGCAGTCAGCCGGGCTTCGATCCACACTACCTTGGCCTGCCAGTGCAACAACAGACCATCGCAACACGACTCCAAAGGTTGGGATATACCTGTGCGCTCATTGGCAAATGGCACTTGGGGGAGGCTGCACACTTTCATCCACTGCAGCGAGGGTTTGATGAATTTTGGGGCTATACGCGTGGCGGCCACGACTATTTTGTGGCCGAAGTAGACGGGACTGGCTACAAGGCGCCGTTGGAGTCCAATTTCAAGACCCCTCAAACCATCTCATACCTCACCGATGACAAAGGAGACGAATGCGTTGATTTCATTGGTCGACATGCCGATCACCCGTTTTTTCTATTTGCATCATTTAATGCTCCCCATACTCCCATGCAAGCCACTGCCCAAGACCTGCAGCGCTACGAGCACATTGAGGATTTGAAGCGCCGTACCTATGCTGCGATGGTGTATAGACTGGATGTCAATGTGGGTAAAATCATAGCAGCTCTTGAAAATCGCGGTCTCAGAGATAATACATTGATTGTTTTTATCAGCGACAATGGCGGACCAACCGATAGCAATGCTTCTATTAATGCCCCTTACAATGGACAAAAGGGAATACTTCTGGAGGGAGGTATTCACGTGCCTTTTATCATTAATTGGCCACAGATGATCTCTGAAGGAGTCAGAGACGAGCCGGTCACCGCACTTGATCTCGCCCCTACTTTTTTTGCTTTGGCCGGAGGCGTAATGACTGATGAGGTCAAGTTCAGCGGAATAGATCTCTCGCCATACATTCTGCAGAGCGCAAAGCCAATTCCTGATCGTACTATGTTGTGGAGATTTACCATCAGTGCTGCCATTCGAGATGGCCATTGGAAATTGGTGCGACTGCCGGATCGATTGCCTCTCTTATTTGATCTTAGGTCTGATCGATCAGAGCAAATGAATGTATCTCTGAAAAATCCCAAACGTACGGCCAAGATGCTAAAGCAACTTGGTGACTGGGACGTTCAATTACCTCATCCTTTATTTTTGGAAGGCCCAATATGGAGAGTACGCCAACTGAGTTTGTATGACAAGGAGTATCAATTACAGCAGCCGCGATAGGTTTGATCACAAACCCCCAACCTGCCCAATCAACCTCAACGTCTCCAGTCTGCCAAAAAATTTGCCCTTTTCAAAATCACCTTCTTCCTCATCATGTAGTTGTAATCCACAGGACGTGCCCTTATGTGGGATATCCCGATCAATAAATCTGAATCCCCAGTCGCTAAAACGCAAAGTTGCAAGATTCAAACACTAGTGTTTCGTCTGGTAA
>CAJQNM010000700.1 GCA_905479665.1 uncultured Saprospiraceae bacterium | reverse complement strand
TGGCTACACTGGGCTTGATGCAGACTACTGGTACAAATCAGATCTTCGGATACAGGCCTCTGAGTTTTTTCACGAATTGCGTAACGACGAAGGCGAATTCGTAGGACGGCTTGACTCACGGTTTACGGGAATAAATCAAGACTTGATCAGTATGAGTGACGGCCACGATCCTCAAAGTGCGGCCATTTCTCCTGCGTACATCACAGGATTTCTGGATTACTATTACAACGATCTTGCGGTACCAAAGCACCTAAAATATATGACCACAGCTGGTAAGCGAGATGGCTTCAAATGGGATTGGAAACATCGCGGCAACGAGCGTTGGGGCACCATTGGTGCCATCAACACTGGCATCGACATGGCCACTGCATTGACCCGTGACCCAAATATGAAAGTGCTCATCCTTAATGGTATTTATGACGTAGCCACTGTCTTTTACGGTGTCGAACACTCGATAGATCACTTGGGCCTCCCTCCCGAGATTAAAAAGAACATTATCATGGCATATTATGAGGCGGGGCACATGATGTATACGCACATGCCTTCCCTTGAAAAATTTCGAGATGATGTCAATGGATTTATTCTAGAAGGATCCCGGTAATACAATTACAACACTAAACGTGCGTGAGCATTGTCACTATAGTTCATGACACTTGTCATATTTACATTGAGTGATTACTTCAATATTAAAGGTGAAAAGTTCGGATACAAACATTGAATAGATGTATGAAATTTAGTAGAGAGGATTTACTTAAGGCACGGAATCGGGAAGACCTCATTGCCCTTGCAAATAAGAAGAAAATTCCGCTGGGCAAGACACTCAGCAAGCTTCAATATGAGACTGAATTGACTCATTTGCAATCGGAATTTGTAAATCTGCAAAAGTGGATTGCGCAAGAAAAGATGAGACTAGCCATCATCTTCGAAGGGAGAGACGCTGCTGGCAAGGGTGGATCGATAAAACGATTTAAAGAGCATCTCAATCCACGTAACTCACGCGTGGTCGCCCTCACAAAACCCACGCCAGTCGAAATCGGCCAATGGTACTTTCGCCGCTATGTTAAAGAACTTCCCAATGCTGGAGAGATTGCATTTTTTGACCGCAGCTGGTATAACCGCGCCGTGGTGGAGCCCGTGATGGGGTTCTGTTCAGAAGAGGAATACGACAAATTTATCGTTCAAGTTCCTGAATTCGAACACCTACTTTATGAAGATAATCTGAAAATTATCAAATTCTGGTTTTCGATTTCTAAAGATGAGCAGAAAAAGCGCTTTGATGCTCGCTTAAAAAACCCCCTCAAACATTGGAAATTCAGTCCCGTCGACATGAAGGGGCAAAAACTGTGGGACAAGTACACTTACTACAAGGAACAGATGTTTAGTAAGACTCATACCAATTTTAGCCCTTGGATTATTGTCAAAACTAATAACAAGAGAGTGGCCAGACTTGAGAGCATGCGATATGTACTATCTCAATTTAACTATGATGGGAAAGGTGATTCGAAAGCAACCCTGCTGCCTGATCCCAATGTGATCATGCGATATCATCGCAGTGCCATTCAGATTGACACTTAATTAGTACCGATGAAGAGGAATAAGCTTACAGAAGATGATCTAGACCTACTCAACTCAAAAAAGGGTTTAACGGCATTGCTGCAAAATGACAAAGTCGATGTACATCGTGCATTGGCGGACATAAAATATGCAGTGGAGCTAAGACGCAAACAGGAGGAATTAATCAAGTTGCAGAGCTGGGTCATAAAAAATGATCTGGAGGTGGTGATCCTATTCGAAGGCAGAGATGCTGCCGGCAAGGGTGGGGCCATCAGAAGGATCACGCAATACATTAATCCTCGGCATTTTAGGATCGTGGCGTTAAATATTCCAACCGAAGACGAGAAGAAGCAATGGTTTTTTCAGCGCTATATCAATCAGTTGCCTAAACCTGGTGAAATTGTTTTCTTCGATCGTAGTTGGTATAACCGGGCTGTCGTAGAGCCTGTGAATGGGTTTTGCACGAAGAAGGA
Source organism: uncultured Saprospiraceae bacterium (assembly GCA_905479665.1). Lineage (GTDB taxonomy): Bacteria > Bacteroidota > Bacteroidia > Chitinophagales > Saprospiraceae > CAJQNM01. The sequence goes on along the minus strand of CAJQNM010000700.1, from coordinate 2,631 downwards.
GTACAAGGTTTTCATGGGTCAAGTAAATGACTTTGAACGGATGATCCAGGAATCAGGTACGCATCTGATCAAATTTTACCTTTCGATTACCAAAAAAGAACAGGCCAAGCGGTTTGCTGAAATAAAAAGTGATCCGCGCAAGCGATGGAAAATTACACCGGTCGACGAGAAAGCACAAGAGTTGTGGGATCTTTACACCGAGTACAAGACCAAGATGTTTACTCAGACCGATACGAAAATATCGCCTTGGAAAATCGTTGATGCAAACCGGAAGTCTGGAGCAAGAATGGAGACAATCGACCATATTCTGAAAACTATTCCCTATAAATAACAATTTAATAAGACTGGCATCGATTCTTCAATCACACATCTAAGGCCCAGGTTTCGGGTGGCAGTACAGTACCCTGCGCAGGTTGTACTTGATCGACTGGAGACGATGATCACTGCCCCTCCCATTGGTCTGCAAGGAAAAATGCATGGACACCACATTGTGTTGGATGTTACAGATGAGCGTGCGCACTATTGGTCACCTCAAGTAAACTTCCGTGTAGAACCAGATAAAGACCATCCTGAACAGTGCATTGTGGCTGGGCTCATCGGCCCGAGGCCCAATGTATGGACACTGTTTATGTTTATCTACTTCTCTGTAGGAACGATTGGGTTTTTTATTGGCTCATATGGGATCTCGCTGGCGATGCTGGGTAGCTACTCCAATTTTCTACTGGCTTTTCCGATCGCCATCTTTTTTATGCTAAGTGCTTTTTTGACCAGCAAGAAAGGAGAGCGGCTAGCAAGCGATCAGACCGAAGATCTCAAGAATTTCATCCGCAAGGCGATTGCTTAAGGGCAGCTGGTTTGCCCCCTATAAACCAGACAAAATCAAATGGATTTAAAATCATATTCATACTGCCGTAACAATACAATAGTTATTGGCAGGCAACCACGTAGGAAGGCGGTAATTTCTATTTATTAAACTACCAACTTCAAACCACTAAAAAATTATTTACCATTAATTGATTGATTGATAATTGATAATTGATAATTGTCAACTACAAATCATTGGCACAACTATTAACTATTAGCTATAAACTATTAATTAGTTAATTCTCCGTCAACCAACCGCCAGATACCCAATGGATTATCGTCTTGTAAGGCCGGTGGCAATAATTCTTGCGGGTAGCCTTGAAAACAGACCGGTCGCACAAAACGCTTTATGGCATTGGTGCCCACGGAGGTGGTTTGTGGTGCAGTTGTAGCTGGAAACGGACCACCGTGCACCATGGCGTGGCAGACCGCCACACCGGTAGGAAATCCATTGATGACAAGGCGGCCAACCTTCCGTTCGAGAATTTTTAATAAATCCTGATAGCCTTTTAAGTCATCATCCGTGCCATGTACTGTTGCGGTAAGATGGCCTGTCAGATTGTGTGCTGCTTCCAGTAATTTTTCGCGAGAATCCCCACGAACCAAAATAGTTGAAGGGCCAAATACCTCTTCCTGCATGGATTGATTATTGAGGTAGGCATCAAGCGAAGACTGAAATATTTTCGCAGCCACCCCATTATTCGAATCATCTTTCTTACCAATGGCCACGGCCGTAATTTCGGGTGTGCTATCCAACTGACTCACCCCTTTTTCGTATGCCGAGCGAATATTTGAGGTGAGCATCGTACCGGCTGTTCCACTTACGATGGCTTTGGTCAGTGCATCATCTAAGGTGGCCTTTTCTGCCGCATCTTTGATGAACACCAAACCCGGATTGGTGCAAAACTGACCGACTCCCAAGGTCACGGATCCAGCTAATCCCTCCCCAATTTCAGCCCCACGCTCTGCAAGTGCTTCAGGTAAAATGAAGACCGGATTGGTACTGCCCATCTCAGCGAAAACCGGAATGGGCGTGGGCCTTTTGTTGGCCAAATCAAACAGGGCCTTGCCTCCCCGATAGGATCCCGTAAAGCCAACTGCACAAATGAGTGGGTGTGAGACCATCGCTCCACCTACTCCGTGTGAAGTGCCTTGCAACACCGAACAGACGCCCTCAGGCATCCCCGTTTCTTGGGCAGCCTTGATGATTGCGCCGCCGACTAATTCTGAAGTGCCGGGATGTGCCGGATGTGCTTTTATCACGACCGGACAGCCCGCGGCCAGTGCAGAGGCGGTATCTCCACCCGCAACCGAAAATGCCAGCGGAAAATTGCTTGCCCCAAAAATTGCGACAGGCCCTAACGCTTTCGACATTTGCCTGACATCTGGCTCCAAATGATCGATGCGAGCATCGACCCAAGAACCTTCTTTCACCACCTTGGCAAATAACTTGAGTTGCCCCATCGTACGGCCTCGCTCGCCTTCCAGCCTGCCTTTGGTGAGCGCTGTCTCGGCCATGGCCCGCTCGATCAGTTCATCTCCCAGTGACAGAATATTGTCGGCTATTTGATCGAGAAAAGCTGCAATAGCATCCGGACTCTGATCGCGGTAAGAAACAAATGCTTTTTCGGCCAACTTTGCAGCGGCATCCACCTCCTGCTCCGTAGCCTCACAAAACGCAGTCGGAAGGTTTTCCCCAGTTATGGGATTTACCCCCTGAAATTTTTCAGTACCTGAGGCCGTCTGGCTGTTCCCAATAAGTTGTTT
>CAJQNM010000699.1 GCA_905479665.1 uncultured Saprospiraceae bacterium | reverse complement strand
CAGGTAGAGGGCTTGATCGAATTGTGCATCGTAAACCTGGATGGAGGCCTGGCTTCGCGTTATTTTTTTGAAGAGGTCTGTGTTGGCACGTCGATTAGTTTTAAAGGCCCCGCTGGTCGTTTTATCTTGCCAGATCCCCTGGAGCATGATCTTGTCCTTATTTGTACCGGTACCGGGGTTGCACCTTTCCGGAGTATGCTACACCACTTGGTAGCAACAGATCAACTCACCAGATCGGTTCATCTGATCTTTGGGACAAGGTGGGAAGAGGGCATCCTGTATCGGGAGGAATTTGAAACATTGTCTAAGACCAATGATCATTTCCGATATGACATTGCTCTGTCGAGAGAACCCACCTGGCCAGGTCCGAAAGGATACGTGCATCAAATTTATGAACGGGATCACGCTGAGCCACGTCCTGATGTCAGGATCTTAATCTGTGGCTGGTCTATGATGGTGGATGATGCTGTAGAGCGATTACTGAAAATGGGCTACACCAAGGAGCATTTGCGCTTTGAACTTTACGGTTGATAGGTATGTTAAGAAGTGATACCTTCATCCGCTCGAAAATTAAGTACGATATGGAAACGATAACTAAGAGCCCGGTCATGATCTACACGGAGCAAACTCCAAATCCGGAGTCGCTCAAATTTGTGACTAACCGGATGCTATACCGCGGCACTGCCGATTTCAAAACCGCCGAATTTGCACAAGAGTGGAGCCCACTGGCCACTTCGCTTTTTGAATTGCCCTATGTCAAGGGTGTCTATGTCTGCAATAATTTTGTCACTGTCACCAAAGAGTTTTCTTTTGCCTGGGATGACATTATGCTCAAGGCCAAGGAATTCATCAAAGAGTACGTAGACAATGATGGTGTCATCCTCAAAGAAGGATTTGAAGATGAAAAAACTCGACTTGAAGAAGAGAGTGGAGTCGCCTACAACTACGATGGTGATGAAGCAGAGCTAGTGAAGAAGATCAAGGAGCTGATCGACACGTACGTGAAGCCAGCCGTAGAGATGGATGGAGGAAATATCGAGTTCAAGTCTTTTGATACTGGAAAAGTGACCGTCATCTTACAAGGGAGCTGTAGCGGCTGTCCCTCATCTACTGTCACTCTCAAAGCAGGTATCGAAGGCATGTTAAAACGGATGATCCCTGAAGTCACTGAAGTCGTGGCTGAAATGGGTTGATCTAGAAAAGATCTATTAAGACTTGGGTTTTGGGTGTATTATACGACAGCACTTTCTCAAGAAAGTTGCTGTCGTTTTTTGAGCGCAAACACCAGATCGTAATTTCTTCAGGAGTCTTGAAGGACTCTTCCCTCTGAGGATCAAAAAATATAGTAGTATATGTCAGCAGGAGCAGAATTAATCGCTCAGTGTACTCCAATAATTGCGGAGGCGGCCGCCTTCATCAAAAGTCAACTGGGTGCCATCAGTACAGATCAAATTGAGGTAAAAGAGGCCAATAGCTTGGTTTCGTATGTCGATAAGAAGGCGGAAATCATGTTGGTCGAAGGCCTATCAAAAATACTCCCTGAGGCTGGTTTCATCACAGAAGAAGATGTGACCGATGACAACCCCTCAGAGCTGACCTGGGTCATCGACCCGCTTGACGGCACGACCAATTTCTTGCACGGCATTCCATTTTTTTGTGTCAGTGTGGCGCTGCGTCGAGGACGAGAGACCTTGCTCGGCATCGTACATGAGGCAGTAAGAGGCGAAGTCTTTACGGCCGTACAGGGTGAAGGGAGCTATCTGGGAGACCAGAAACTCAGGATCAAAACGGTAGACCTTGCAGATGCGCTGATCGCCACGGGTTTTCCCTACGGCAGTGAGTCGTACAGTACTCCTTATGTTGCAGTGCTCCAGGAGGTGATGAAACATGCTCGAGGAGTGCGGCGCCTGGGCTCTGCCGCACTTGATCTGGCATACGTGGCTGCAGGAAGATTTGATGGGTACTATGAGTATCACCTCAATGCTTACGACATTGCCGCTGGAGCGTTGTTGGTCACAGAAGCCGGTGGAGAAGTACGTGGATTTTACGATCTCGATGATTGGTTTGACGGTCGCTCTCTCATTGCTGGAGATGCCGCGACCGTGACCGCCCTGCATGGCATCATTGGGCAGTGCGTGCCGGTGCTTTGATCTGGTTTGGTCGCCCGTTGATCTAAAGCAAGAAATAGTCTGGTCATTCCATCATATCTTTAGGTACTATGGGAATCCGTCCGTTGGAATTGATCCGAATCGCCTTGCGCTCCGTACGTGCAAACATCTTACGGTCGGTCTTGACGCTACTCATCGTTGCCTTTGGTATCATGGCCCTAGTCGGAATCCTCACGGCCATTGACACGATGCTTTTTTCCATTACAAGCAATTTTTCCGGACTGGGAGCAAACTCATTCTCCGTGCGTCCAGCCAGCACTACCATCAAATCTCGCCAGGGAAAGCAGCGCAAGGCTGGCGAACCCATCACCTTACAACAAGCCCTCGATCTCGAAGAAAAATTTCAATTTTCGGGAGACATCGCGGTTTACCTGTCCGGGACGGGCAATGCGACCGTCAAATATGCCGAAGAAAAGTCCAATCCCAATGTCTCGGTGCGTGGTGTTGATGAAGACTACCTGGATGTAAGTGGTTTAAACCTAACTACGGGCCGAAATTTCACCGGATATGAAGTAACCAATGGCTCTTCCATGGCCATTGTCGGAAAAGACATTGTCAAGATGCTGTTTCGCGATCGCGATGAAAGTGCCGTTGATAAGATTTTTTCCGTCGGCAATATCAAGTATAAGATCATCGGTGTTTTGGAATCAAAGGGCTCCAAAATGGATCAGAGCGAAGATCGGCAAGTGCTCATCCCGTTGCTAAAGGCCAAAAGATACTACGGCACGAATCGATCCAATTATTCCATCAAAGTGGGATTGAAAAATGCGACGGATATGGACGATGCCATTGCCAGCACGACAGGCCTTTTTCGAAATATTCGAAAAAATCGGATCGGGCAAGACAATGATTTTGAAATTCGGAAGAGCGATGGTCTTTTAGAAATATTGCGTGAAAACACCTTGTACTTAAGGGCGGCAGCCACCGGTATCGGATTGATCACCCTACTCGGAGCAGCCATAGGTCTCATGAACATCATGCTGGTATCCGTCACTGAACGCACCCGCGAGATAGGCATCCGCAAGGCAATCGGTGCAAATAGCAAGTCAATCATGGCGCAGTTTCTAGCGGAGGCAGTGATCATCTGTCAGATCGGTGGGCTGGTCGGGATTGTCCTGGGCATAGGTGTTGGCAACATCGTCACGATCATCATTGGCGGAAAGTTTCTTATTCCTTGGCCATGGATCATTATGGGCATAGTCATGTGCTCAATCGTAGGACTCATCTCAGGATTGTATCCGGCGATCAAAGCAGCGCGACTAGATCCGATTGAGTCCCTGCGCTACGAATAGAGCACGACTTCCTAAAATCGTACCTTTAGAGGCGAATTTGCTTTGTATGTCCTCGTGTAATTCCTCATACGCCCCGATCAAGTACCTTCTGGATGTAGCTCTTTCCATCCGGACTTTTCTCTTCACTATTGTTCTCATCTGCGCGATGCTCTACCCAGCAGCAGCCGCTGTCCCGCCGACCCAGCTCGAACTCAGCACTCAAGCTCAGCAGGCACTTGACACGATCGCCAGCGATCAGGACAAACTCGACTATTTATTAAAAACCTCCGGAAGCCATCGCTGGCAGTCATCGACTATCGCACTGGCCGAGCTGGCTTTAGATATCGCTGCCCACTCGGAGCAATCCAATCTAATCGGCCAGGCGTATCATATTTTCGGCTTGTATTATTTCTACAATGATGACTTGAGCAGCGCTATAGATCATTTACAAAAAGCCCTTTCATCTGAACTCTCTCCGCTCAAACAGGCCGAAGTACGTTCCGCATTGGGAGGCAGCTATGGAAAACTCGGCAACTATCCCATGGCCATTGACCAGCAACTGCGCGCTAAAGGTATTTTCGAGAATCAGCTTGCAAATGACCCGACCACCACCTCTGCAGAGGTCCAGCGAGCACACGCGACATTGCTAAATAGTATGGCAAATATTGCCCAGCGGATCGAGGAATACAGCCAGGCAGGGATTTACTATGATGAAGCATATGCCATCTTTCTCGCGCTAAAAAATAAAAGAGCTGCTGCAGTCGTGCTTGGCAATAAAGGCGAAATGCTCAATGCCACAAAACACTTCAGCCAAGCACTGAGCGATCTGAAAAAAGCCGCTGCATTAAAAAAAGATATCAATGCATCGCCCCAAAGTCAGGCAATGACCACCCACAATATGGCAAGTGCCCTGGTCGGATTGGGACGGATCGAAGAGGCCATCCCGCTTTTCTCCGAGACGATCAGCATTTTTACCGAGGCCAATCATAAATCTGGATTGGCCTATTCGCACACGGATCTAGGCTTTGCATATCTGCAATTGGGCCGATTTCAGCAGGCCTATCATCATTGCAAGGCTGGCAATGAATTTGCCCTCCACGCTAGTGACCTCGAGTATCAGGAAAGATCATATCAGTGTCTCTACATGGCAACCAAGTCATTGGGAAACACAGCGGAGGCGCTGACCATGCATGAGGCCTACTTGGTCAGGAAAGACTCGAATATGAACGAGTCTAACGTACGCAGAATCACTCAATTGGAAATGCAGTACGAATTTGATCAAGAGGCACGAAGTCAGGAAATGACGAGGCTGGCCCAAGAGCGTAAAAGTCGCAACGTCATTGCAACCTTGGGACTATTTATTGCCGCATTACTTGTGATCAGTTACTTGATCTATCGAGGGCTGATCCAAAAAAGAAGAGAGCAAAAGATATTGGCAGAAAAAAATCTAATTATTTCCCAGTCACTGGCTGAAAAAAATACATTGATCAAGGAAATTCATCATCGGGTAAAAAATAATTTGCAAGTCATTTCCTCCCTTCTCAGCTTGCAATCTAGACACGTCCAGGATCCAGATGCTGTGCGGCTTCTTAAAGAAAGTCGCAACCGTGTTATGGCCATGGCCATGATCCATCAAAATCTATATGAGACAGAAAATCTCAAATCCATCGACTTAAAACCCTACATCGAGCAACTCGTGCGTAAATTGTTTTCTTCTTACAACATCCAGCCCAGCCATATCAAACTCGAACTACGTGTTGACGAACTTCGTTTGGAGGTAGATACTGTTATCTCCATGGGCTTAATTATCAACGAGCTCATCACCAACTCACTTAAACATGCATTTCAGGATGGTCGCTCCGGCACCATCACCGTATCGCTCTACGAGCGTGACGATGTATTGCATCTCAAAGTGGCCGACAATGGCGTGGGTATTGCCGATCACTCTCAGGCCTTGCATTCTTCTTTTGGCTACGAGATCGTGCGCGCACTCAATAACAAACTTAAGGCAGACATGGATATTGATGGAGACTCCGGTCTGGCTGTAACCTTACATATTCATAATTATACCAAGGTGGCCTAGTACTATTTTCGAATTGCGAATAGTTACGATCAACTTGCTGCGCCATGATCATCCACACGATTAGGTACCAGATTGTAGAAATAATAATTACATTTGTTAGACAATCTGGTATGATATGTTAGAAACACGCCTTGGCGAACTTGAAGAGGTTCTACTCCTGCTGGTTGGAATTCTCAAGGATGAAGCCTATACATTGAGGATAACCGAGGAATTTGAGGAACAGACAGGTCGAAGATTGTCTGTAGGCTCTACACATTCTACCCTCAAGCGGCTGGAGGACAAAGGCTTTCTTAATTCGTCGCTAGGAGCCCCCACCAAGGTACGCGGTGGCCGACGCAAGCGCATTTTCAGTATCACTGCACCTGGAGTAAAAGCGCTAGACACCTCCCGCAATTTGCGCATGTCGCTGTGGTTCAGGTTTCCGGGATTTGCTACCTAGCTTCTCTCACTATGTCGGATAAAAACAACCATGCTCCACCCAAATCTGCAATCAGACTGCTGACCACGTTGCTGAAAGAGGATCTTCTCGAGGAGGTACTAGGGGATCTGGGCGAGCAATTTCAGAGAAAATCTAAAATATCTGTCAAACGAGCTACCTATCTCTATTGGTTTCAATCAATGAACTACTTGCGCCCTTTTGCTCTCCGGAGAATTACGCAGGTATCAAATCCTTTCCACATGTTTAAGCACAATCTGAAACTCGGTATTCGGACCATGGGTAAAACCCGAACCTTCTCCGCCATCAACATCGGTGGTCTGGCTCTAGGTATGTTAGTTACCATGTTGGTTATCCTTTGGGTACAGGGGGAGCTCAAATACGATAAGTTTCATCACAACTATGATGAGATATATCAGGTCATTGCAAATAGAGATTTTAATGGAGATATTTTCACTGATCGCAACATGGTCTTTCCCTTAGCGACAAAGATCTCGGAAGAAATGCCGCAAGTAAAGCATGCCGTTTGGCAAACGGGAGAAAGCAGCAACCTCATCTCTCGCGGGGATATTTCGGTGAGCAAGCGTCAAATCATGGTCGGTGGACCTTATTTTGAAATGTTCAGCTGGAACTGTATAAAAGGAGATCAATCTACTGCGCTCTCTGATCCATCGGGAATTATTCTTACGAGATCTTTGCAAGAGATTCTATTCACTGCCGAGGAAAATCCAATTGGCCAAACAGTCACCATCAATAACGATCGTGATCTTCAAGTCACTGCAGTCGTTGATGATCCCCCTACTTCTTCTAGTCTTTCATTTGATTTTATTCGTCCGTTTGACCTGACATCAGAAAATACAATTTCACTGCTGTCTCATTGGAATAACTACAGTTGGAGGGTATTCATTCAAACGACTTCTCCAACAGCAGAAGTCAATCAAGGTATTTCAGATATCATGCAAGAAAATACGGGAGATGAAAACAGTTCTTACTTCACTTTCCCCATGAAAAAATGGCATCTCCACAATGAATTTAAGCATGGGATAAACGCTGGAGGAACAATTAGATATGTACGTTTATTTTCCATCATCGGATTAATTACACTCTTAATTGCCTGCATAAACTTCATGAATCTCGCAACTGCGAGTGCGCAGAAAAGAGCCAAGGAAGTTGCCATGAGAAAAACATTGGGATCTAACCGTAGCAGTCTGATTTTTCAATTTTATATCGAGACTGGTCTAGTGGCATTTGCCGCTCTACTGCTAGCTGTCTCCTCAGCCTATCTGGTTCTGCCCTCGATAAATAGATACTTAGACATCGATCTATCACTACCCATAGCCAGTCCCACAGCATGGTTATTTGCTCTTGCCCTCACCCTAATTGCAACTGTCGTTGCTGGCAGCTATCCAGCCATTTTTCTATCCTCTTTTAGTGCACGCAAGCTGATGCAAAGCTTGGGCACAGGTAGTCAATCTTCCATACCGCGCAAAGTACTGGTGACCTTGCAATTTATCGCCTCGATTGCACTCATATCTGCAACCATTCTTGTCTATCAACAGGTAGAGTTTGTTAAAGATCGCACCCTCGGCTACGACCCCAATAATCTCATTGTCATTCCAGCGACAGGAACAACATCGGAAAATTATCTACCTGTGAAATCACAGCTCCTGCAAACAGGCATGGTAAAGAGTGTCACTCGATTGAGTAATCCCATTACTCAACTTTGGTGGCGCTTCCCGGCACCGGATTGGCCAGGCCGACTTGACGAAGAGAATATTTTATTTGCGGGGCTAAGCGCTGACCAAGATTTCACCACCACAGTCGGGGCGAAGCTTATTGAGGGACGTGATTTTGATGGTCGACCAGTAGACTCTCTGTCGGTGCTCTTAAACAAATCGGCTGTTGCAGCCATGGGTTTGGAAGATCCAGTAGGCAAACAATTAATCCAGAGGGAGAATGAGCTTACCATAATTGGAATCACAGAAGACCTAGTCATGTCATCTCCATTTACCAAGGTAGAACCGATGATGACCTTTTATGATCAAGATCATGTAAAATTCCTGCATGTACGCCTGAATGATAAGGTGCCTCCAGTCGAGGCACTCAGTGAAATGGAGAAAATATTTAGCCACTTTAATCCCTCATATCCTTTTGACTATGAATTTGTCGATGAAAACTTTCAGGATAAATTTGCAAGGGAAGAATTTATCGGGACGATCCTGAATGCCCTGGCGGGGATAGCCATTTTTCTTTGTTCGCTAGGACTAGTCGGTATGGCCATTTTCCAAGCAGAGTCGAAGCAGAAAGAATTTGCGGTGCGCAAAGTACTGGGAGCATCATTTCCTCATATGCTTGGCCTCTTATCGAGAGAATATCTTGCATTAGTCGCTATTGGGTGTCTAGTCGCTATTCCGATGACGTACTTCTTCATCAGAAATTGGCTTACCACATTCGAGTACCACATGGAGATTAACGGTCTGGTCTTCGTCTTGGTCGGCATGATTCTCACGGCAATTACCTATCTAGTCGTAACCGGTGCTACTTGGCGTAGTCTGACTAATAATCC
>CAJQNM010000698.1 GCA_905479665.1 uncultured Saprospiraceae bacterium | reverse complement strand
TTCTCTAAATAAGTTGGAGCTACTCAATAAAAAGATCCGCTCGCAAGCAGCCTTGCACGACAACTATCGGAAGCAGATCAGTCAGAACGAGCAGGCAAGCAAGCGCATCAAAAAAGAAATAGAACTGATCAATGAGAATCTAGGTGATCTTAGGGAGAGCTATAGCAGCCTACTCGCAAATGCCTACCGCCAAAAGCTGCAGCAAAACAATTGGCTTTTTCTACTGTCGGCAAATGGTCTGAACGAAATGTGGCGCCGCTGGCAGTATATCGCCAGGATCAGACATGCTTGGAAGAAGCGCACGACTAATTTGATCACAAGTCAAGAGCAACTTACCTTGAAAACAATCCAGCTGAGTGAGGAAAAAGTGGAAAAGGCCAAACTCTCTCAGGCCGCGAGTATCCTTCTCCAGCAACAAGAAGGAGACAAGAAAAAACTAGAACTTCTTCTATCTGACTACAAGAAGAGCGAGCGTTCACTTGCTGCAGAGCTGAAGCAGAAGGAGAGGGAACGCAAGAAGCTGCTGGCAGCTATCGAAAAAATAATCTCGGCCGAACTGGCTAGTGCTCCAGAGAATTTGCCCAACACTCCCATGGGAAGGATTTCGAGCTCCTTTAAGGCAAGTAAGGGTACCTTGCCCTGGCCGGTAGAAAAAGGCGTGGTGACTAAGTACTATGGCTCGAAGCGGCATCCTCTTTTACCAAATGTCACTACTTCGAGCAATGGGATAGATATCAAAACATCAGCAGAAGCACCCATTCGAGCTGTTTTTGCCGGCAAAGTCATTTCGGTCCAGAGTATACCTGGGTACGATCAGGTCGTCATCGTACGCCATGGAACCTTCTATTCGGTGTATTCGTACTTATCGGTGGCACATGTCCATAAGCAACAAGATATCAAGGTGGGCGATCGCATCGGACGTGCTCGGAAGACAGGAAACAATGGAGAGGTACACTTTGAGATTTGGAACGGGAAGGAAATTCAAGATCCCCTTTTGTGGTTAAACAAACGCTAATCGTATGTCAGACTGGAATGTAGGTAAACAAAAATCAAGCACCCTTCAGCGCAAAGTCGAGCGAGCTGTTCTGGTAGGGGTGATACGGCATCCGTTTACGGAGTCGCAAGTGATGGAGTACCTGGATGAGTTAAAATTTCTGGCCGAAACAGCTGGAGCCACAACCGTAAAGATTTACACCCAGAAGCTCAATGCCCCAGATAAAAGGACGTTTGTGGGGAAAGGGAAGATCGAAGAGATTTTCGAGTTTGTTGAGGAGGAAGATATTGATCTCGTGATTTTTGACGATGATCTCAGTGGTAAGCAACAGAGTATTCTGGAGGAGAAATTCAAGCGAAAGATCGTTGACCGCAGCACGCTCATTCTCGACATTTTTGCCAATCGAGCGCAGACTGCTCAGGCAAAAACGCAAGTAGAACTTGCCCAAATGCAATATTTACTACCGCGACTGCGAGGCTTGTGGGAACATTTGGAGCGACAACGCGGGGGTATTGGTATGCGAGGTCCTGGAGAGAAGGAAATTGAAACGGATCGTCGTATCGTCCGGGATACTATTTCAAAACTTCGCGATAGACTCGAAAAAATCGATAAACAGAGCCAGACTCAGCGCAAGAACCGAGGAGATTTGATCCGAGTGTCGTTGGTAGGATATACCAATGCAGGCAAATCGACCCTGATGAACAAGATCTCTAAATCTGAAGTATTTGCCGAAAACAAGCTTTTTGCCACACTCGACACCACGGTTCGCAAAGTAGTCTTTCAGAGAATGCCTTTTCTCCTTTCAGACACGGTGGGATTCATCCGAAAATTACCTCATCATCTCATCGAGAGCTTCAAGTCTACTTTGGATGAAACCAGAGAAAGCGATCTACTTATGCATGTAGTTGATATTTCTCATTCGCAGTTTCAAGAGCATATCAGCACGGTTCAACAGACACTGACAGACCTGGGAGCAGAAAATATTCCCACAATGATGGTATTCAATAAAATAGATAAATACCGGGTCGAGCAATTTGACGATTTGCTGGATGAAGCTACTCGCACAGATCTTGAAAAAGAAATGAAAGTGAGTCTCGAAAAACAATTTGAAGGGACGGTTCTCTTCATTTCTGCAAAGGAGGGAGACGGAATTGCGGAGCTAAGAAATATCCTCCAGGTGAAAGTAAAAGAGCTATACTTAAAACGATACCCCTACAAGGCGGCCCATTTTTAACATGGGGGTACCCATTTGTTTAGGATCGGGCTAGATCCAATCTGAGCGAAAAGATATGAGAGAATGAAGTGCCTTGACTGGTACCAACATTGGTCAGGGCATAGTCGATACCAAGTCGCCCAAAACTGACCCCAATGCCAAAGTGAGGTTGCACAATTGTATTTTTTTGTGCCGGGTTAAAGTCATCGCTCACTTTTTGAACATTCCCCAATCCTGCCCGGACAAATAGACGCTCGTTGTAGCCAAATTCAAACCCCACTCGTGGGTCCATACTCACCACACTGCTGCTTATCAGAGTATTGCGCTGTCCATCAAAAGTGAAATTGAGATCTCCCTCTACGAGCAGTGTGCTTTTGGCTCCAGTAGAGATTTCATAGGCTCCCGCCAATATGAGACTCGGAGCGGTGAGCTCGGTAGACTGTTTGGGTACGAGATTGCCGGTCTCTTGAAGTATTCGCTTCTCCTCATCTGTAAAGCTGAATGACCAGGCATTAAATGTGGTGGTGATGTCTTTGCCCATCACTCCCAAATAAAGTTTGTCTTTGTGATACTGCAATCCTACATCTAGCCCAAATCCCCAGGCTGTAGCAAAGGGTCCGATACGGCGATTGATGACTTTGACACTGCCTCCAAATCGAACAGGAGAAGATCCCACAGCTTGGGCATAACTAAGGAAAATGCCATAGTCTGCAGCAGAAAATGAAGAGATATTGTCGTAGTTGATACTTCCATCGGGATCAAAAAGATTGATCGTATTTGGAATATTGTCAATGCCCATTCGCACTACTGAAATAGCGGCGTAAGCTGACTTGTCTCTATTTACTTCGCGGGCTACTCCCAAGTAATCATAGTTGACCACTCCGGCAAACCATTCCGCATGCATGGCACCCACTTGCATCGGAGCATCTATGGCGGATAGACCTGCAGGGTTCCATTGAGTGGAAAAGATATCCTGAGTTGTGGCAGTCACTGCTCCTCCCATGCCATGAGCTCTTCCACCCACACCAATACTGAGAAAGCTGTTGCTGTATTTTCGAAATTCAGCTTGTGCATTGACATCCGTCACAATAAAGGCGAGGAGGAGTGCGAGTACGAGAAAAGTTCGTCTAAAATGGTGCATAAAGTTCGTGACCTAACTGAGCTTATGAACGGGAGTAAGCAGGCTTTTATTGGAGGTTGATCAACCTTCCAGTTGGGGCAAGGTACATTTGCTCAGCCAAAACTTATCAATAAGTTGGATGATCTCGAAAAAGACAAATACATCGAGGGGCTTATTGATGTAGGCATTTGCGCCCAGCTTGTAGCAGTTCTTGATATCTGTGTTAAGATTTGATGTCGTGAGAATGATGATCGGTATCTGCCGGAAGTCCTCGCTTGATTTAAACTTCCTGAGAAGTTGCAACCCACTCACCTTCGGCAAGTTCAGATCCATAATAATGATGCTTGGCCAACTCCCCTCCATTTGCTCAATGGCGTTTTCCATGTAGGTGAGTGCTTCACCTCCATCTTTGATCACACGCAGGTTTATCGCTAGGTCACCATCTATGATTGCCTCTTCAATCAATTTAATGTCTCCTCCATTATCCTCAATTAGGAGGACATCTTTCGCAAGCGTTGTCATGGGATTTTTTTAGACGGATTAGTCGGCAAAGATAACATAAGGAAATTGCGATCGCAGGACATAACCTGTAACATTTCATATACACTTCCCCAAATTTAATCCACCTAGGAGCGAATCGAAGCGATAAAACTTTTGACAGATTGGGCTAAGTTTTTTGAATCTAAACTCTTTATAAAGGCACTTCCGATGATGGCACCGCGGCTGTAGCGAGAAGCGGTCTGAAAGGTCTCCGCGTCCGAGATCCCAAATCCTGTGATCACCGGTGTCTGGAGGCCAAGGGCTGCGATGCGCTCAAAGTAGTCTAGTTGTGACTGAGAGATCATACTCTTCGCACCTGTGATAGAGGCATCCGAAACCATGTAGATGAAGCCCTGTGAGAGCTGATCTATTTTTCGGATTCTCTCCGGGCTTGTTTGCGGGGTAATCAGGAAGACAACGGGCATTTCATACTTGGCAAAAAGCGTCAGATATTCTTTTTCGTAGATATCCATGGGGAGGTCTGGGATAATCAGACCATCTACTCCGTTTTTTCTGGCTAGTTTCAGGAAATCTTCTATGCCGAATTGCATGAGTTGATTGAGATAGCCCATCAGGATAATGGGGATTTCTAACCGACTCCGTACGCTTTGTAATTGATCCAGTAGTACACGGAGAGTCATGCCATTTGCAATCGCCTCAGTGCCGCTTTGCTGAATGGTGGGCCCATCCGCCATCGGGTCACTGTATGGAATCCCAATTTCCACCAAATCCACTCCGGCATCACTGAGGCTTTGCAATATGGGAATGGTATCCTGTAGACTGGGGTAACCAGCTGTGTAGTAGATGCTCAGAATAGGGTCTTTCTTCTTCTGCAGGAGGGCCTCGATTCTATTCATCGATTGGAAGGTTTTTGATGTAGGTGTCTAGGTCTTTGTCTCCGCGTCCGGAGAGACTGACTACGACTACATCGGTTTCATTAAATTTAATTTTGTCAAGCGCTGAGAAAGCGTGAGCGGTTTCCAAGGCTGGAATAATGCCTTCCAGTCTGGTGAGTCGCAATGCCGCATCGAGGGCTTCTTGATCTGTGACACTGACGGCTTCTGCACGAGCGGTCGAGAGCAGGTGTGCATGCAGCGGACCGATACCCGGATAGTCCAGACCGGCAGAGATCGAGTATGGCTCAGTGATTTGACCATCGTCAGTTTGCATCAGCAGGGTCCTACTGCCATGGATGATTCCTCTTGTTCCCAATACAGAAGTAGCTGCAGATTCGCCAGAGTCGATGCCTAGACCAGCAGCCTCTACGGCTACGAAACGTACTTCATCTTGGTCCAGGTAGTGATAAAAGGCTCCGGCCGCATTCGAGCCACCTCCTACACAAGCTACAATGGCGTCCGGATTTTCTCGCCCGGTGTGTTCCTTCAGCTGCCATCTCATCTCTTCACTGATCACGGATTGGAAGCGGGCCACCATATCAGGGTAGGGGTGAGGGCCCACTACAGACCCAATGATGTAGTGCGTCTCGACGGGATGACTGATCCAATCACGGATGGCCTCATTCGTTGCGTCTTTAAGTGTCTGACTACCACTCCTGGAGGGGATCACTTTGGCACCCAACATTCGCATTCGTGCCACATTGGGCGATTGACGGGCGATATCTACCACCCCCATATGCACGACACATTCTAAACCCATCAAAGCGCAAACGGTAGCGGTTGCCACTCCATGCTGTCCGGCGCCAGTCTCAGCAATGATGCGCGTCTTGCCCAGCTCCTTGGCAAGTAAGATCTGCCCGATGGTATTGTTGATTTTGTGCGAGCCAGTATGGTTAAGATCCTCTCTTTTTAAGTAGATCTGGCATCCGTGAGCCTGAGATAAACGCGTGGCAAAATAGAGCGGGCTTGGCCGCCCAACGTAGTCCTTGAGCAGGGAGCGAAATTTATTTTGAAATGTTGGAGTGCCCGTAATATCGAGATAGCTGGATCGCAATGTCTCAATATTGCTGTGCAACATTTCAGGTACAAAGGCCCCGCCAAACTCTCCGTAAAAACCATTTTCGTCAACTGCGTAGTTCATCTTTAAAGGACTTTATTATTTCGATGTTTTTTAATCCCGGTGAAATTTCGAAGCGACTATTTATGTCTATTCCGGCAAAGTATTCGTGTTTAAAATTTTTGAGTTCCGCAGCGTTGTCCAGACCGATGCCTCCCGCTAGTAAGAAGGGCGTTTCACCCTCGTATTTTTCCATGAGCTGCCAATCAAATTGCACCCCATTTCCACCCGGATGCAAACCACGTGTGTCGAACAGGAAATAATCAACCACTTCCTCGTAAGGAGCAGTGACCTCAAAGTCAAAGTCATCGCCCACTGAAAATGCCTTGATGACCAACAGATTTTCCTGTTTTACTTTTCTGCATAGTGCCGGCCCCTCGTCGCCATGTAG
>CAJQNM010000697.1 GCA_905479665.1 uncultured Saprospiraceae bacterium | reverse complement strand
CGCTGGTTGTTTATCTGGTGCTACGGATTGTATTCTACCTCATGCGTAAACTACCGATCAAATGGACCAGCTTGATCCTGGGAAGTGGCGTCGCTTTGAGCCTGCTCTTTGATTTCAGTGGAGCACCGTTACTCCTGATCGGCTTCATGCTCATTTTGGGGTTATTGGGAGCAAGCCTATTTGTTTTGAAAGGGGGGTATCCTAAAGATAAAGGTGAGAGCAGGCGAAACATCATCATGCTGGTTTTGGGTCTGGCCGGAGGGGTAGCAGCTGTGTTATGGCTAGCTGATCGAGGGGGTACTGATGATCTGCTCAAGATCAATTTGCCGGAAACAAAAGGCCTGGCTCCTCTGCAAGCAGAAGACCCATCACTGCCAGGCCCGCTTGACGTAATTAAGTTGACCTATGGAAGTGGACTAGATCGCCGAGACCACTTTGGAAAAAATGCTGCTTTCCGTACTCCAAAAGTTGATGGCAGCAAAATGCTGAAAGAACGATCAGGTTTTAGAGAGAAGCTGCGGCCAAGATATTGGGGATTTGACCGAGACTCACTCCCACTCAACGGTACGATCTGGATGCCAGATGGACCTGGTCCCTACCCGCTGGTGCTCATCGTGCATGGCAATCACAGTATGCGCGACTATTCCGATCCGGGATATGAATACCTTGGCGAGCATCTGGCCACTCGAGGCTATATCATGGTTTCGATCGATGAAAATTTTCTTAACGGCGACTGGACCGGAGGTTCGCGAGGTGAAAACGACGCCCGGGGATGGCTACTCCTCAAGCATCTTGAACAGTGGCGAGGGTGGCAGGGAGATATGAATCACCAGATGTACGGGAAGGCCGACATAACCAATATCTCTCTCATCGGCCATTCTCGCGGAGGTGAGGCTGTGAGCATTGCAGCCTGCTTTAATAAACTCCCCTACTATCCAGATGATGCACGGCTGAAATTTGATTTTAATTTCAATATTAAATCAATCATTGCGATTGCGCAGGTTGATGGTCAATATCGTCCATCCGATCAAAGTACTCCCATCCATGACGTGAGCTACTTAGCACTGCATGGATCACATGATGCTGATGTCGCTGACTTTGCTGGTGATCGCCAATATGGACGCGCCACATTTACACCAGGCTCAAATCACTTTAAATCTGCGATTTATATCTACCGATCCAACCATGGCCAATTTAATACCGGTTGGGGAGATAGCGACTGGGGTGGATTTCGCAAATTGTTTCTTAATCGGGAAGCCCTCCTTTCGGGAGATGATCAGCGTAAAATTGGTCTTGTCTACATGACTGCTTTTCTTGAGACCACACTTAAGTCAAATCGCAAATATCTGCCCCTTTTTCAAGACTATAGATCTATACTGCCTTGGCTACCTGAAACCTACTACATCAATCGGTATGCAGGATCCAGTGATCAGTACTTGGTAGATTTCGAAGAAGATCTCAATCTGTTGACTGGCACTGATACAGCAATCACCCTATCTGCCGAGCATTTGGGTACTTGGAGAGAAGAGGATCTCGGTTTTAGAGATGGCGATGCCTTGCGACAAAACAAAGCGGTCTATCTCGGATGGGATCAGAAAGATACGACGGGACTAGACAGTGCACAGCTCGTCAACCTGGGACGATACAACATTCATTTTGAACGAGACTCAGTCCTGAATGACACCTGCGAGCTCATCTTTTCAATTGCCATGATTGACGAAGAACCACTGAAAAAGGAGGAAGAGGGAGAAGGTGAAGAGGGGAAAGAAGGCGAAGAGGATGAAGAGGGGGAAGAAGAGGAACCTATCGATTTCACTTTGCGGTTTGAAGATGGACAGGGTGTGCAAGTGGACCTCGCTATGAGTGAAATACAACCTCTCTTACCTCCTTTCACTGCACGGTATAGTCGCTACAAGCCGCTCGAGAAAAGAATGGGGAATAGCAGCGAGCCGATTTTACAAAGTGTCAGCATAACCCTTGAAGAGCTCAAAAAGAAAAACAATTTGTTTGACGTATATTCCCTACAACAGCTCAGTCTGATTTTCGACAAATCGGAAAAGGGAGTACTAATTTTTGATGAATTTGGGTTTCGATAGATTTCCAATAAATAGAATTTATGATATTAAAGATAATTCTTGCAGTAATTCTTGCACTGCAAATGACACCATCGATAAGTCAAGTCGATCCTTTGCAATTTGTTCCATTGTTTAATGGAGTCGATCTTACTGGATGGGTAGACGTAAACACCTCCCCAGAAACTTGGCGCGTGGAAGATTCGATGTTGATTTGCAGTGGGCTGCCCATCGGGGTGATGCGCACGGCACGACAATATGAAAATTTTGTCCTCGAGGTGGAGTGGCGACACATGGAAGCAGGCGGAAATTCCGGAATGTTTATCTGGAGCGAAGGCACCCAGTTTGCCGACGATAAACCACTGACTCGAGCAATGGAGGTACAAATGCTGGATCTGGAGTATGCGACCATCCATGATCGCACCGAAGACTACGTGCACGGCGAGCTTTTTCCGACCATGGGCATGACTGCCATCCCCGACAATCCGCGCGGTACTCGCAGCAGTTCAATTGAGAAGCGCTGCAGGGGAAAAGGACTCTGGAATAAATATGTGGTCGTGGCGGTAGACGGAGTCGTCAAACTCTCCGTAAACGGAAAATTTGTCAACGGCATCCGCAACTCGGAGGTAAAGAAAGGCTACATCTGTCTGGAGGCCGAGGGGGCCGAGATACATTTTCGCAATCTTA
The DNA here is from genome assembly GCA_905479665.1 of uncultured Saprospiraceae bacterium. Taxonomy (GTDB): domain Bacteria; phylum Bacteroidota; class Bacteroidia; order Chitinophagales; family Saprospiraceae; genus CAJQNM01. The sequence goes on along the minus strand of CAJQNM010000697.1, from coordinate 2,826 downwards.
GAATCATGGAATTGCCGGGAGGCATCTTGGGGCCTGGCCAGACTGCGCCGAAGGTGGATTAAGATTGGTCTATTGCTTAAAATGATAGTTGGCAAAGCCAATAAACTGCTCCCAATCATACGCCTCGACTCGATGCCCACCAGCACGAATGTGATAGCCCAAATCTTGTGTGATGAGTGGCTGCCCTACGGCAGGAGTGGATTTTGAAATCAAACCCCTCTTGCCCAACATCTCATAAACTGCACTGGCATGGTAAGCAGAGAGGTACTCCCCTCTGGGATCTGCCCAATGATCGTCTATGGCACTTGCCACATAAAGTGGACGTGGAGCAATCAGCCCCATAAGCATATGTTGGTCTACCGGCAGATCATCTTCCTGATGAATAAACTTGCGTGCATTGGTACACAGCCAATTTGGAAAAATACTCATCTTGGCAAGTGTCTCCCCAAATTTTCGGCGCCATAAAGCTGCTCCGGCACATCCGGATTGCACGGAAAAAACCATGGCAAATCGCTCGTCCTGCGCAGCTGCCCAAAGTGCGGCTTTACCCAGTTTTGAGTGCCCCAACAATGCCACCCTTTCACCATCAATGTCTGGATCGTTGATTAAATAATCCAGTGCTTTCGTGGCCGACCAGCTAATTGCCGAAATCACACCCCACTCATTTGCCTTGGGATAACTTTGTCCCTCACGAAAAAATAATTGATGGATGGAATTTTTGAATTCTGATTCGTTGTGACCAACCAGGTCCTGCTGGTACACAGAAATAAATGCATATCCTTGGTCAATTAATTTTCCCAAGGGGATACCGCTTTCTAGCATGCCAGACTCGCCGGATGCCATCTGCATTTTCTCCGAGTCGACCGCATCGAAATTGAGCATCAAAAAAGCAGGAGCGGCCTCCTTTTTCTCTTTGGGCACAAACATAAGTACCTGCATTTCTGCAGCACCTCTCTGATTCTCAAATTGAATTCGAATTATTTTTCGGGTACACCGTCCATCCAAAAAATCAGTCTCATCGATGACCTCTGAATTCACCCGAATAGGAAACTCCGGAACGGGTACAACACCATAAATTAAATTGCTGAAAAGGGAAAGTATTTGTGGTCGGCGTTCGCAGTGCCACTCTTCCGGATTCTGCACCTCTTTGCCTTCCGCCAATTGCAATATAGCTGGAAGCTGATACTCCGGCACTCGAGATTCAATATAATTTACATCAAAGTCTTGCTCTTTGCGCTGACTTTGGGCATGCGAATTGGTGCAATTCAGCAGAAAAATGCAGGCAAGAGAAAATGGAAATCTTATTTTCATCCCCTGATGTCAACCTCGCGATACGCTTCAATCAGCGCCATCTCGCCTTCTTTTCCCTCCTGAGAATTACCATGTTCCATGCCGTACACACCAGTGAAACCCTTGTCATGAATATGTTGGAAAATATTCTTGTAGTTTATCTCACCCGTGGTGGGTTCTTTTCTTCCCGGATTATCTCCTATTTGGATATAGGCTATTTCCTCCCATGCATCATCAATATTTGGAATGAGATTTCCTTCCTGGATTTGCTGATGATAAATGTCAAATAGTATTTTACATGATGGGCTTCCCACCGCCCGACAAATCAAATAGCACTGTGGTATCTCTGTTAGAAATAAACCAGGGTGATTGTAAAAATTAAGTGGCTCGAGGACCATCACCAATCCGTGAGGCTCAAGAATCTCAGAAGCCCGCTTGAGCACTTCAATCACATTGGCCGTTTGAAAACCACTTTTCTGCCGCAAATCAAAATCACCCAGCAGGGTGGTCATCCACGTTGCATTCACTCGCTTCGCTACCTCGATGGAGCTGCGAATGTCATCTAAAAACTCTTGGTGTAGCGCCTCATCTTTGGTCACAAGCGACGGTACATTCCTGGCAGGTCTTCCTCCCACGAACACTCCCATACGCATGCCTCGGTCTGCCAGGACACTCCCCATCTCCTCTTGGAGCGCCGGATCTCGGTTCTTAAGACCATTGTCTTCAAAGGCGGTAAACCCTTGATCGGCCATAAAATTGATCTGATCGATGACATCCTCACCCGCGTGATGCTTGAACATCCCTATATGGGGAGCAAAATTTATTTTAAACTTGTCTTCTTGCATGCCTCTCTCTCTATTTGCCGAGAAGATAAGAAAGGTAAACCAAAACCTCCAAAAGAATGCTAGCGGATCAAAAGAGATCAGATCTGATGATATTTAATTCCCCATCTTATCGGATGTGCCTGTTGGCCTTATGATTTTACTTCGCGGCCTTGATGGTGAACTGTTTTGGATTTCACAATTCAAGAGTATTATGCACGGACCGTTTTTGAACGCACTCTGGAAAGTGCCATCTTCATAAAATGAGTCTATTTTGGGTGAGATTTTCACTTTTACGAGATTGGTTGATGCCTGATTATCAACCAATTGAGAAAAATAAAAAGATCGCCAAAAGAGCCATTTTTGATTTGGCAACCTTTTCGGAGTGCGCTCAAAATTAACTTGGACAACTGAAAGAGATCAGTTTACCGGTCCATATTCTCCTTCGCCCTATCCATTGAAAATCACAAATGGTTGATATTATGTCACCCCTCACACTCTTCGATGGATATCACATATCTGTATTTTGTGCCATTGGCTATCATCACAGCCTACTACCAAATTCTACTATGCAGGAAATTACCGAGTTAACCGCGCAACACGCAGAGAATCTTCATGCCATAGATACGGTCTGGGTGGCCATTTGTGCCGCACTTATCTTTCAAATGGAGGGGGGCTTTGCGATACTGGAATCAGGATTCATTCGCTCAAAAAA
>CAJQNM010000696.1 GCA_905479665.1 uncultured Saprospiraceae bacterium | reverse complement strand
CACCCCACCGCTCACCGCTCACCGCTCACTGCTCACCGCTCACTGCTCACCGCTCACCGCTCACCGCTCACTACTCACTGCTCACCGCTCAGTGCTCACTTGCTCACCGCTCACCGCTCACCGCTCACCGCTCTCAGCTCTCAGCTCAAGGCTCACCGCTCACCCCCCAAAGCTCACCCCCCCTTGCCAATCCACTCCTCTTTGGCTAAGTTTATCGCTGTCACAAAAAAAACACCCTCTCCATCAGGACATTTCTATACGCTAAATACACAGGTAGATGAAAAGCATAACCGACAATACTTCTCTTTGGGAAGACATCAAGCACGGAGGCATGAAACGACAACAAGCAATATCGACCATCTACAAAGACAGTGATCTGAAAAACCAGATTGTCGCTATGGTGAAGAAAAACAGTGGCAGCCGTGATGAGGGAATCGATGTCTTTCATGAAGGGATTATTGCCATGGATGACAGCATTCGAAAAAATAAGTATCGGGGAGATGGGACGCTTTCAGCTTACTTGTTTACCATCTGTCGATACAATTGGCTCAATAAATTGAAAAGAAACAAGCGCATGGTCTACACCGAAGTGGAGCAGCAACTGGATCAGGTACAATATGAAAACCCCGAGACGATCTCCCTGGCTGATGAGCAAAAGAAGATTATCAATACACTGCTCAATCAGATAGGCGATAAATGCAAACAGATATTGGAGCTGTGGAAACTCTCCTACTCCATGGAAGAAATTGCGGAAAAGGTAGGACTTGATAACGCCGGCATTGCCCGCCGGCAACGCTACAACTGCTACAAGAAACTGCTTGCAGTCGTCGAGAGTCAGCCACAATTGAAAACGATTTTAAAAGGAAATTGAGATGATTAGTCAAGAAAATATCGATCGCATCGAGAGCTACCTTTTAGGAGAGCTATCGCCAGAGCGGGAAACCACGCTCATGAATGATGCAGACCAGGATCCCGCATTGGCAACAGAGCTAGACCGACGGGAGACGGCACATCGCACCCTCGACTTCATGATTGCTGAAAATCTCAAGAGTCAGCTCATGTCTCTAGAGCAAGAGGACAGCAAGGTCGTGCAGATGCCTCGCCGACGGAAACTCTATCCTCTGGCCATTGCCGCATCGCTGGCCATTTTGGTGGGCGCGTTTTTTGTGCTTTTTCCGGGACAAACCTCTGGCGACTATTCTGCGCAGTACTATACCATGCCAGACCTCACTCTGCGGGGTGACCAAGCTCAACAAATGCCTGAGCTGATCAGCGAGGCTGCAACGGACATCAACAATCAGAATTACCAAGCTGCGCTAACTAAGCTTGCTCAAGCAGACACACTCACGGGCTACGAGATCGTAGTGCGCTACTATGAGGGTCATGCGCTCTATCTAGACGGAGACTATGTGGCTGCCCGCCAGGCATTTGCTGACGTTGCCGCAGGCAAGGATATGCGTTTTGTCGAAGATGCCCAGTGGTATAGACTTTTGAGCTGTGTAGAAGTAGAAAATACCTGTGGGGAGGAGTTGGAAGCTCTGATGGCTGTACCACAACACCCTTATCATAACCGAGCCACAGAAATTGCGAAAAAATTAAAATAAATCACCCCAAGGCAGGACATACCTAGTTTGAAATACACTGTAGATTAAAGACTACAACGATGAAACAAACAACCACAATCGTCTTGCTGCTTCTACTCCATTTGGTAAGCAGCAGACTCTGCGCTCAAAATACGCAGCTCGATCTGATCAACGACCGCATCGATTTGCTCAAACAAAACTTTAGCGATCCAGACGAATACCCATTTACACAAGCGGAGTATCTGCAAGATCTTCAAATGCTGGAGAGCGAACGTGACCAGTTAAAATTTACCACTGACGACCAAAAGCGAACCAATCAGATCAACATTGAGCAGGACTTTGAGACTCGCCTCAATTACGTAAGAGGTATCATGGTGGATCGCAGCGAGCAAACCATGGCCGGCCTGGCCCAGGTGAAAGTGGACAAAGCCCTGCATGGATTTCTCGAGACGGATTTTATGCGACAGTACCGAGATCTAAAGATCGAAGCCGAGAGTCTTGCGGCTACATTCAAGGCGCTCGGCATGAAACTCCAGCCTGCGGAGGTTGCACGAGTGCGCAAAGCATATACCGGAGTGGCAGATGAGTTCAACCGCTTTCTGGTGGACATCAAGCGTGATTTTATGGACCGCAAGAAGCTCAAGATGATCCGTGACAATCGTGATATGTATGCCAACTCGCTGCAGTACAAACTGCGTGAGCTGCAGGACATGTACGCTCAGGATTTTGAAGCAGTGGCGGTCGAGGTGAGTGGCAGTGACGTCTATGCACTCCCGCTCACGGCAATCTTAGGCTTGATCAAATTGGCAGTCGACTTTGCAGATTTCATCGTGCGCTCCAATCTGGAGGCCCGCCGAGTGAAGGAAGACCACCTGAATCAGTTTCTGCTGCAGCCCTACAGTTTCCGTAGTTGGTTTGAAATCGAAACGATCGAAGGCAATATCTATCCCGAACAAGACATGTATAATCCCGATTTTGCGGAAGAGCAGGACAGCCTAGAAGACATGGATCCCTTTATGGATGACGTGGCTCCGAGCTTACCACGCAAAAAATCACCAAATTGAGTGAACAACAATCTTCATTTTCTGTGGATCTTTGCAAAATCCTCATCTAGTAAGTATTAGGATTCCTAAGTAACCTTGTATAAAAAAGCTATTGTCATGCGCTATTTGATATTTCTCTTCTTATTTCTGCCACTGGCGACCTCTGCCCAAGTCGTCAATACGGTAGATGTTCGCATCAAACTGAAGGAAAAAGTAGCTGATCAAATCAAGACGATGGCAAATGCAAATCTCGTGATCAGTGATATCGGGGAGGCCACAACCAACGATGCAGGTGAGTACATCTTTACATATCCGGTGCGCAATGCTGTCGAGCCCATCATATCCATCGGCCTGCTCTCTGATGATCACAAGATGCTGAGACCAGTCGATGGCTCGATCCAATTGGATACCGGAGTATCTGAAATGCAGGTGGAATTTCTCGTGATCAATATGGAATCGGAAACTCCGGCACTGAAAAAACGCATCGCCGGTTTGGAAAAGAGAATTTCAGGATTGAAACAAGAAAATAATTTTACCCTGCAGCAAATCAATGCCCTAAATAATACCCTGCTGGATACGATTTTGTTTTTTGAAGCCAATCGACTCGAGCTGGAAAATAAAATAGCCGACTATCAAGAGACGACCACAGAACAATCGGAAGAAATAAATGAACTACGCGGACAACTTAGTAACCTGGCTAGTCAGGTAGACCAATTGACCCAAGATCTCGAAGATGCGCTAGAGAAAAAATACCTGCGTCAAAATGAGCATTTTAAGGCCATCTCTGCAAATCTCATCACCTACCTGCGTAAGGCCAAAGATCTGCGTGACCATTTGCCTTTTATGAGCGCTTATTTTAATTCACCCACCGGTTATACCAATTTTGATCAAGACATAAGAGGCTATAATACCGCCTACGAGGCCTTTGACAATGATCGGCTCTCTTATTTGGAAGGTGTGGATCGCTACTGGAACAATCCGGCATTGACCAAAAAACTTGAAGAGGTCTTTGATTTTTTAGGAAAAGCCATTCATCAAAATCAAATATTGCCAGTCGTGAATGACATCAACCAGGAGCTGCATAAGCAGAAACCAAAGAAGGCACAAAAGATTGCAACCCTCGCCCACGAAGATATGGCTGTCAATATTCGTGCCCTTGAACAACAAATAAATAGAACTTTATCGCAATTGCGGAAAAATATCTGACTTTG
>CAJQNM010000695.1 GCA_905479665.1 uncultured Saprospiraceae bacterium | reverse complement strand
ACCGACTCAAGTTCAAATCTTACATTTTCATAGCAAGTGAGATTCTTGCCAGAGGTAATGCCAGCAGCGATGAGTACCTGGATGCCGTGACAGATGCTCAAGAGTGGCTTGCCTTTTTGGTTAAATGCACGGACCAATTCGAGCAGGGTTTCATCATGGCGCAAATATTCTGGAGCGCGTCCACCCAGGATGAGAATGGCCGCATAGTCCTGTTCATGGACCTGATCAAACGTAACATCGCTGGTCACTTTGTAGCCTGGTTTTTCAACATAGGTATCCCAACCTGGTTCGAAATCATGAATCACCATATGCAACATGCGCAAAGAAGGTGCAGCTACGACGGGCTCCAGTCCGGCTTCTTTAAAGCGATGGATGGCATAAAGCGCCTCATAGCTTTCACCGGCATCGCCAGTGACAATCAGTATTTTCTGCATGGAGTTTGCTTTGATAAATGCAACCGGAAGATAGGCAATACTGTATGCTTCGCAGAAAAGATGTCTATCTTTCCGCAGCCGATTTCTATTCTCAATCGTTAGTATCTTGAAAAAGTATGACACGCCTACAGTTATTCCTCAAACTCACTCTCGTATCTCTGTCATTTCTGGCCATGAGCCAAATGGTGGCGCAAAATGTAAAACCGAAACCATTTGAACTCACGGATGCAGATCTGAAAAAACTGAGCCGCACCGATGTTCACTTGGTCACAACGCGATTGCCGAGTAGTCGGATCTATATTTATCAAGTGAAAAGAGATAGTTTGGGCTTACTCATTCCACCCCGGAGAAGCCTTGACGTGCAACCGACCACGGTCAAGAAAACCTATGCGTACGATGATATTGCAAAACTCACTGTGATCAACCCGAAACGCAAACGAAAGATGGGATGGATCGGTAGTGCCATCGGTCTGGCAGCCGGTGTCGGTCTAGGTCTAGTCGTAGCGGAAAAGGATCCGACATCGGATAATTTGAAACCGCTTGGTCAGGAAACGAAGTCGGGTTATATTGAACCCATCATCGGTGGAGTATTGGGATGGAGTATTGGGAAAACAATCGGTGAGACGATGTCTCGGGTAAAACTGAGACCGAGAGATCGAGGGTTTAAGAAAAAACTGAGGGAATTAAATCCATATGCAAAGTTTTAGACTGCGACCTTTCATCTCGAATCTTGAGAAAACTGAATTAGTTTATTTTTTGTAAGAAATGTAGCCATGGCAATCGTCAATCAATCACGCTCTTATCTAGTGCTCACATTTATTTGCGTGACTTTTGGTTTTCTTGCGGCCCAAAATGATACTTTATTTTTCACCCATAGCTCCGTGTGGGAGGAGGATCGCTATCCAAATGTGCAGGGATCTCCATATTTTTTTGAGGAATTTGTGGTAGCTACGATCACCCGGCGTGATGGTTTTGCATTTACTGATATGATGGTCAATCTCAATGGCTATGAAAAGGCTTTTGAAGTACGAGAAGAGGATCGCTATATTACTCTGGAAGATCTCTGGTACCGCAAGATTGAAGTAAGGGCAGATAAAAACCCCTCCTTGGAAAATGATGTAATCTTTATGCAAGATCTGCACCCATCATACAAAGCCAAATTTTCCGAAGTTATTTATAAGGGTAAAAATTTGACCTTAATTAATGACTTCCATGTGGAGATATCGGAGAAGACCGTTCAAAATGTGGGGAAGGCGGAGACCTTTGAGCGCTTCATAAAAATAAACACCTATCGCCTTATTAAAGATGGAAAAATAAGCCTCTTGCGACCGAAGAAAGATGCCTTTGCCAACGCCTTAGGGAAGGAAAAAGAATTGAGTAAATTTCTCAAAGCAAATAAGATCAAAAAACTCACGGACAAGGAGAATGCACGTAAGGTGATGGAGTGGTACGACACACTGTGATGAATGATTTATTTCCATCTTGGGTTTCGCCTCTAGCTCAATGATGCATCGGGATGGACACTACATAACAACACAGGAGAGCGGTCAACGTCTACGATCGGTCGCCGAAGCTGTCTTTTCGGCTATCTATTCTCGTAAGTTGATCAAGAAGGCCATCTCTGATGGTCGGTTATGGGTCAATGGTGAAATTACGAATTCTGGATACCTGGTGCAACCGGGTGATTGGATTGAGCTGGGTGTGATCCTTCCGAGAGCGCCGAAGCCTTTCACGACCGAAATTGAAGTCCTTTTTGAATCCGATCAGGTGGCGTGTGTGGTGAAGCCTGCCGGGATGGCTACGAGTGGTAATCGTTTTAAGACCTTGCAAAATGCCATCTTGGGTCATCTCCGCTCCTCAGAAAGTACAGATGCTTTGCCATGGCCACAGCCGGTACATCGTCTAGATTCACCAACCTCGGGAGTGGTCATCGTGGCTAAGACCTTGTCTGCCCGTACTCAGCTTTTCAAGCAATTTGAGGATCGCTCGATCGAGAAAAAATACCTAGCAATCTGCCGTGGATTCATCACCGCTGCTGGCACCATGTGCGAGCCACTCTTAGGGCAACGAGCCACTACTCACTGGCATGTGATTCGTCGAGTACCTTCTCTAAAATTCGGTTACGTGAGTTTTCTAAATGTGACTCTTGAGACAGGCCGCACACATCAGATCCGGAAGCACCTCGTCCTGCTGGGCCACACGATTGTGGGTGATCCTCTCTATGGCCATTTAATTAAGTATCCTGGCAAAGGACTGTTTTTGCACGCGCACTCGATTACTTTTAATATGGCAGGCAAGACCCATTTTATCGAGGCTCCGCTGCCGAAAAAATTTAGTAGATTCCTGAAAAACGAGCAAAGACAATGGGAGAAAATTGCACACATTGGCCATTAAATAGATTGCCAACAAAAGTAAGGTGCGTTTTTATTTTGAGTATGAGCCTGCTCTGTATGCAGCAAAGTGCCGCTCAGGAGATCATTGCTCATGCGCACAACGATTACGAAAAGCCCCAGCCCCTTTGGAATGCCCTGGCACATGACTTCCATTCTCTGGAGATTGATATTGCGCGGTATGGCCAGGAGCTAGTGGTGACACATACGTTAGATAGCCTTGCTTTCAAACCCACCCTGCAAGAATTGTACATAGAGCCACTTATCTCTTACCTGGACACGGCGTCACGATCTCTTTGGCTACTCGTCGATCTGAAGAGCTACGATCGAGAGACTCTTGATCTGTTGCATGCACTATTGGTAAGGCATGATGATGTTTTTCTCGGTCGCCAGGATAACATCGGAAGCAAGCCGGTGCAGGTCATTTTGAGTGGTGAAATGCCGAGAGCTGAAATTATTGCCGACGATCGTTATTCGTATTTTTTCATAGATGGACGAATTGAAAACCTGGGGCAAGGATACAAGGCGCACACGATGCCACTGATCAGTGCCAATTTCACGAGTCTTTCCAGTTGGACGGGCGAAAAGGAAATGAATTTGGAAGACGAGAAGAAACTTAGGGATTTAGTCAGGACGGTAAAGGCAGAAAATAAAAAATTGCGTTTTTGGAAAACCAATGACTCAGAAGAGGTGTGGAAAAAACTAATGGCTCTGGGTGTTCATGTGATCGGTGTTGACCATGTGGAAGAATTTCATGATGCAGTACTGAAGAGAATTGATAATTGACAGTACAGTTGG
>CAJQNM010000694.1 GCA_905479665.1 uncultured Saprospiraceae bacterium | reverse complement strand
AAATCACTATTTTGTCCGATATCTTCAGAAAAAGTAGCAGAAAAGGTTGTCCGCATTACCGGCTTCTTTATTGCAGTTCTGATCTTCTCTAGCATGGCATTTCAACTGCCCTTGCTTATGGGGGTGGTCATTACGGACTATTTTATAAGGGCTTTTACACATCACTACACGAGCCCACTGAGCAGGTTGGCCAAAGGAATTGTCAAGCATTTCAAAATCAATTCTAAATTGATCGATAAGGGTCCCAAAATATTTGCCGCTCGAATCGGTTTTTCATGCGCTCTTGGTGGTACACTGCTATACCTTCTTAGCCCTATAGCTGGTACAATATTGCTAAGTGTCCTGTTGGCATTTGCCCTTCTTGAGTCCCTTGGAAATATCTGCGCTGGGTGTATTATGTACACCTATGTCACACCAAGAAAAACAAGACAGTCATGAAAAATATATTCACCGGTCATACACACTCACAAATGAAAATCAATAAAGCACCAAGACTATCCAAAAACGAAAAAATAAAAAATTGGCTGATTGGAATAGCTTGCCTGACCATTTTTCCCCTGCTCTATTTGATCGGCAGGACGATCACACTTTGGTTCGAATGATATTCCGTACAGATCACCATGCTCCACACTTGCAGCCAATTATCTAATTCACATCCGAACAACATTAGCGATGAAAGCATGGCAGTCCCTGAATTCATTTCAGCCAGCATACTAAACACCAGCAATCATCCAATCACCAACAAACAATACCTAACCTTAAAAGAACAAACCATGGAAGAATATTTTCAGAAATACCGTGACGGCATCATTGGCAAAGACCATTGTATACGGACCTACCTGCATAACTCGATTAAATTGATCTATGCCGATTGGACGGCAAGTGGCAGAATGTATTTGCCTATTGAAGAACGAATGTTGCAAGATGTCTATCCATATGTAGCCAATACACACACGGATACAAATTACACCGGATCTAAAATGACCTATGCCTACCATAGGGCACTGGCTTCTATCAAGGCACATGTCGGTGCTTCTAAAGACGACATTCTTATATCCTCGAATACCGGGATGACCGGAGTAGTGAACAAATTACAACGCATCTTGGGTCTACGGGTACATGAGCGATATATAGATACGGTCAGATGTTCTCATGAAGGAAGGCCGATCGTTTTTGTGACCCACATGGAACATCACTCGAATCAAACCAGTTGGCTTGAAACCATTGCTGATGTGATCGTTGTACCTCCCGATGAAAGGGGCTTGGTATCCGTCGAAAAATTTCGCCAGTATTTCCAGCACTTCGCAAACCGCAAAACGAAAATCGCTGCTATCTCAGCTTGCTCAAACGTCACTGGGATATTTAATCCCTATTTGGATATTGCCGAGGTTGCTCATCACCACGATGGATGGTGTTTCGTCGATTTTGCTTGCTCGGCTCCCTACGTCACCATTGATATGCATGCCGCTGATGATCGTGGACGCTATTTGGATGCCATCTACTTCTCTCCACACAAATTTTTAGGAGGACCTGGCACAACCGGAATATTGGCTTTCAATAAGAACCTGTATACCAATTCGATTCCGGATCACCCAGGAGGAGGAACCGTTGATTGGACCAATCCCTGGGGAGAACATAAATACGTGGAAGATATAGAAGCAAGAGAAGATGGTGGGACCCCTGCCTTTCTCCAAACTATTAAAGCAGCGATGTGCATCAATTTAAAGGAGGAAATGGGTGTTGAAAATATACATCAACGAGAGAACGAATTGATGGAGATTCTTTGGGCCGAACTTGATACTATTGACAACTTGCATATTCTGGCAGCCGAACACAGAGAAAGACAGGGAATTGTCTCGTTCTATATTGAAAACCTACATCACAATATTGGTGTCAAAATATTAAACGATCGCTTTGGCATTCAGACCCGAGGTGGCTGCTCCTGTGCCGGTACATACGGGCACTATTTGCTCAACGTCGGCAGAGTGCAGTCAAGAAAAATTACCGCCCAAATTGATATTGGAGACCATTCTACAAAACCGGGGTGGATTCGATTATCTATTCATCCCACACATTCCAATGCAGATATCCTATTCATGACCGAAGCTATACACCAACTAGCGGAAAATCATGTAGAATGGAGCAACGATTATTCCATTGATTTAAGCAAGGGAACAATTCAGCCAAAAAACAGTCAATTACACTTTGAATTGCAGGAGGAGATTGATAATTGCCTGGAGCTTAGATTGGCCTCTTAATCTAATGCATGCGCATCAAGTCAAAATTGAAAATACTGGACCATCTAAACGTACTGAAAAATGAAGTATTTCTCTACTAAGGCTATTGAGCATCCCAAACAATTATTTCGTTGGACCGGGGCAGTAACTGCTATTATCCTTGGTTTAGTACTTGCTCCTACTCTTTTCCCTGGCGCAACAAAGTACTTGCATCCCATTGCTGTCGATGCCGATCCTGAGAATATGCTCGATGCCAATGATCCAGACCGCATCATACATCGACAACTGAAGGAGAGGTTTTCTCTCTCGGACATGATTGTCGTAGGAGTTGTCAATCGGACACACGAAAACGGTGTCTTCAATGTGCAAAGCCTAACCAACATCCATGATCTCGTTAAGTTTGCCAAGACCATTCGCTGGGAGAATGCTGAGGGGGTCACTGAAGGAGTACTTGCAGCCGATCTGATCTCTCCATCAACCATAGATAATGTAGAACAGGAAGGACCAGGTACTATAAAATTTGAGTGGCTCATGGACCGGCCACCAATATCTGATCAAGAAGCTCTGGCGATCCGGCAAAAAGCAAGAAATCTTCCTCTGGTACAAGGCACAGTGCTGTCTGAAAATGGTAAATCCCTCGCGCTGTACATACCCATTACATCCAAAGCGATCAGTTATAAAATCAATCAAATGCTGAATGATCGGATTGCCTCCTATGGAGGTCATGACGAATTCTTAATTACTGGACTACCCATTGCCCAGGATACTTTTGCTGTGGAAATGTTTAAGCAAATGGCATCCACCGCACCCTCCGCCATGGTGCTCATCTTTATCCTCTTGTACCTCTTTTTCCGAAACGTTAGGTTAATCGCTGCGCCGCTGATTATTGCCATGGTGTCCGTCATCATGACCATGGGCCTCTTGGTCATTCTGGGGTTCAAGATTCACATCATGAGTTCGATGGTTCCCATTTTTATCATGCCTATTGCGGTACTGGATGCCACCCACATCCTCTCAGAGTTTTACGATCGCTATCCCAGGATAAAAGACAGGAGGAAAACCATCAAATTAGTCATGTCGGATCTGTCGGAACCCATGCTCTACACGACCATAACAACGGCTATTGGCTTCCTCTCTCTTAATTTGACGCCACTTCCTCCGCTGCAGATTTTCGGAACATTTGTAGGCATCGGTGTTGTATTGGCATGGTTTCTTACCATCACATTATTACCGGCATTTATTGCTCGAATGCCAGAGAGTTTCTTCTATGGATTTGGCCAGAAATCCGAAGGGACCAACGCACGGTTAAATCCTCGACTAAGCCATGTACTTCATTATCTGGGAGGAAAAACAGTACATCTTTCTAAACCGATCCTCGTCGCCGTCCTTGTTCTATTCGTCTTTGCAAGTTATGGCATTACCCAAATTGTAGTCAATGACAATCCCGTCAAATGGTTTGAGCCCTCACACGAACTGAGAAAATCGGACAAGACCCTTAACGAGATGTTTGGCGGCACCTATATGGCCTATTTACATTTAAGCAATGGACAAATGCCTTCGAAC
>CAJQNM010000693.1 GCA_905479665.1 uncultured Saprospiraceae bacterium | reverse complement strand
TAGTCTATTTATTTTTGCTATCTTTGCGGTCCCGTTGTACCAAAGTTTACAACGTAAAGAAACATCGCGGAGTGGAGCAGTTGGTAGCTCGTCGGGCTCATAACCCGAAGGTCGTAGGTTCAAGTCCTGCCTCCGCTACTACAAGAGCTTGATAACTTACTGGTTATCAGGCTCTTTTTTATTGTGCTCGTTTATCCGAACCCAACAGGTCAGGTTCCATACCTGACATATCTATATCCGATTTATGAAGTTGTCCGGAAAGGATCCGGACCCCATAGGTCAGGTTCCATACCTGACAATTATTAGAATTGTACCTACATCTTCTCTCAAATATCTATATAACTGGATTTGGAGAAATTTGCTTGCTAATTGCGTTAAGATTCACTATTCAGCAGTTCTGTCTATAGCGGAAATCTGTAAATGATCGAGATCATGAATCGATCATTTTATGCACCATTTTTTACAGCGAGAGTCCTTGAAGGGCCTTTCGAAGTAAACCTCTTTTTACTTTTGCCACGGGAATTCTAGCTCCGTCAGACAGCCTCACGGTTCCAGAACTTAGAGACAATGCTTTTACTTTCGTGAGATTGATCAGGTAGGATTGATGCACTCGAAAAAAGTCATAGTCCATTAGCAGACGCTCGTAGTGCTTGAGCGTCTTAGAAACAATAAATTTTTCTTTTTTCTCAAGATAAAACCATGAATAATTATTTTCTGCTTTGCAGTACAAAATCTCACTGAGATCAATTAATTGCAACTCATTGTTTTTCCGTACAGCAATTTGATTGGGTTTGATTTCTTCTGTGAAAACTTCGTGAGCAATCTGCATCTGCTGAGGTCGAAGTTTGGATTTTCTATCCAAAAATCGGGATATCGCCAGAATCAATTCATTGGGATCAATGGGTTTCAAAAGATAGTCCAAAGCTGACATTCGGAGTGCCCTAAGTGCGTAATCACTGTGGGCCGTTACGAAGATCACTTCAAAATTCTCATGATCTACTTCTGCGAGTAATTGAAATCCATCGAGTGCTGGCATACGGATGTCAAGCATGAGGAGGTCTAGTCTTTGATTTTCGATTTCTCTCGCTGCTTGAATAGCATCGGTATTACTGTAAACCACCTTCGTCTCAGGACAATGCTTGGTTAGTAAAGAGCATAGGTTATCGACTCCATGCGGCTCATCATCGACGATACCTATCCGAATCATCGGAAGACTCGCTTAAAAACAAATTTAGCCATTGTACCCTCTTCCTGCGCATCGCGGAGCTCAATATTAAAACGTATTTTTTTTCGAAAATGAGTTTTGTTTAAGAGTCGGATTCGATCGATGACCAGATCAAGGCCTTTGCCCTTACGGTTTTTTGAGACAATTATGCCAGGCCCATTATCTACGATGAAGACAAGCAAGTCGGAATGGTCCATTGTAAATTGAACAACGAGAGAAGGCTCAGCGGTATACGGCAAGGCGTGCTGAATGGCATTTTCAACAATGGGCTGAATAAGACCCGGAGATATCTCAGCCTGACCTCGATAAATTTTCGGATCAACATACACCTCGTACGAAAAAGACTGCCGCAATGCCTCCAGGCGGCAGTAACGCTGAATATTTTCAATTTCTTCAATCAATGGCACGAAAGATTCACTACTGTGCAACAGAACATTTCGCATCAATCTTGAAAAATCAGTTAGGAAAAGATTGGTGCTCTCCACTTCATTCTTGTTGACCAAATTCTGAATAGAGTTCATTGCATTGAAAACAAAGTGTGGATTGAGTTGTGCTCTGAGTACTGACAGCTTCAATTTATTCATTTGATACTTCCGTCTGCTCAGTCGATAAAAAAACCAGAGTGGCGATATGCACAGAATAATGACTGAAAAAATAATGACGAAGAACCAGGGGCTAACGAGCATAAATGTAGTGCCGCTATCACGAACACCAACATTCAAAGCATATTGTCCGAGCACCGGCATATTTCTCAACTTTAGCCATTCCTGTCCGTATTGATAGTAACATGCTGGATCATCTGCAGATGCTTGGATGTATCTCAATTTCCAGTCTACACCATCAAGATGTAGTAAGTCATCATGTGCATGAAGAACCATGCCATATGGTCCTCCCATTCGATTCAGGCTCGAATTGCCAGGGGAGAATATGATGTATCTCCCGTCCGGTTTCGGCCAAAATCCAATTTTTTCAGCTGATGTCACTCGATAGGTCTCTGAGCAATATTGAGTATGTTGAGCATTGGCATCAATTATTTTATAGCCACCATCCAGCTTATGGATTTCCAGGTTTTCATATTTGCCTGAGCTAGTTGATTGCACCAGCAATCTCAATTTAGATTTATTGTGAGTCTTTGCCACAATATTCCACATCCTGCCATTCCAGAGGCACACTTCTGGCATAATCACTAAATCTCTAGCATAAGCGCGAACCCACTGCTTTATGAATAGCTCTTCACCGATCATACCGGGAAACATATTCTTCTCTACCTGGACTGGCTCAAGATCGGGCCGCTCAACCCGCCTGAGGTGTACCGGCTTCAGCGTAAACTCCCCTCTGATATGTCGTACTAAGGTCAATGTATCATTAGATAGGGACAGATTAAATCGAATGGTATCATTCATAAAAATACCCGTGACCTGAATGCCCCAATCGTGTTCTTGACATGAGTGATACCTACCGATTCTCGAAAATCGACTATCGAAATACCTGTATTTGAAATAGGTTTTATCTAGATGTATTTCAGCATGTTGTAAATTCTCATATGACCAATATCCCGTGTACTGACTAGGGAGTGAATCTTGTGATGCCCCAAGAGCTACAAATTGAGACAAGGACAATATGATAATAATAACGCACCTCCACATGGCGATCTTATTTTATCTAAATCTAAGAATTTGATTCCTCGGAAACACTGAGCATTAGAATGCAGGCAGTTATTTTGAGAATTTCAACGCTAAATAATCTAAACAAAATTTAGACATAGTCCTCGTTGCCACTCCATTTTTCCTTGAGATATTCCAATTCCTTCAGCTCCAAGATTTCT
>CAJQNM010000692.1 GCA_905479665.1 uncultured Saprospiraceae bacterium | reverse complement strand
TTCGAGATTGGGTGATGCCTGAGTATCAGCCGATTGAGAAAAATGGAAAGATCGCCAAAAGAGCCATTTTTGATTTGGCAACATTTTCGGAGTAGGCTCAATGTTGGCCTTGAGGTTGATTACCGCACCTGCTGTGATCCTCCCTTTTGCCCAGGTCCATTCCTTCTGTCCCAAGGTGATTGAGTTTCCCCAGTCTTGCCAGCTACTAAGATCTGACGAACGCTTTATAGATATGCCATTAGGCGGCGAATGAAATAAGATGTATTCATCGCTTTCATTTAATACACATACATTTTCTCCCGACTCCGTGTGTCCATGGTAGGTCCAGGTGTGCAGGTCGTTGCTGTATGACATACTCACTCCGTTTTGCTTGTAGAAGCACCACCATTTTCCTTTTTCATCTTTGTCTTCCAGTAGATACGGGTCAATCATGCGGCCCATTTCCGAGATGTCCACATCAGGCCCTTTCACGTTCATTATTTCGGGAGCACTCCAATCGACCAGGTCTTTGCTACGCATAAGATATATCCTTGCATCAGCAGTCCCATATCGTGTCTTCTGATCAGATGTGTAGCCGGGGCGAGGATAGGTCTGCAGACATAAAATCCATTCTCCGTTGTGACGCACAACATTGCCTGGACTACAGAAATTTAGCGACTGATCTTTTGGTGTTATGATTTTTTCCGGGCTCCAGTGTTTTAAATCTGAAGAATGGCTCTCTGCTGTGTATGAATAGATCTTGCCGTCTTCGGTTTTTACCAGTGTGAAAAACAAGTAAAATAGATCATTGTGATACAACACGGCCGGATCCCGATATGCCTTGGTGTCATCCCCCTTAAAAATAATAGGAGATTCTAACGTTTGTAGCAGGTTGGTTTGGGCTTCTGCCGGACTGGTAAAACCACCGAGAACGAGCAGGAGGAGATATCTTAAATGGGTTCTTATCAAGAGATTGGAATTATTGATGAAATGTGGTTGCCAGCTCTGATTTCCATATGCCGAATTGATAATCCGAATTGGAAGGTTGTGTTGTTTTCACTTTTGTCAATAGCTTCTCAAGTGGTTCCAGATGGGTAAACACGCAAATCCATACCTACTCTGCAGTTATCACTTCACTGATCTGAATCTCTGGTCGGATATTTGTGTAGTTCGGAACATCAGCTCTTAGTGTCTCAGAGTGTGCACCCATGGAGCTTTCAAAAGAAGACATATTTTCAAAGTAAAAATAGCCAATGGCCAGATATTGCACGGGCAGATCTGGTGTCCCGTTCGCTATGCCTTTGTCAATGGATATGGCCATCAAAGAATCACCAAATAGACCTGCCGCCATGGGCATGTGTTTGTTGGAATAATAATCCATGTCAAATGTTTTGCCCTCTCCGTTTGGATAGAAGATGGCTACCTTAATCATGCCCTTACTGATTTTGGGACTTTCTATCGATATATTATGCTGACAGCTGAATAAAGTGCCGAGTGCAAGAACAATGGGGATCATATTTATTTTCATAGCTTCTATTTGAAAAATGTGAGAAATGTGAGAACTATCTTTTCTCCTGTTTTTTGCTAAAATAGGTCTTTATGAGAACTGCTACGTATTTGGGCAATCTAGTGTGTATAACAAATTACACGCATGGTGTATCAAGGCACTAAAGTACCTTGGAAGAGTATCATCTGTGCTAAACTCTTCCAATGGGTTTTTAACTCAGTATTTGTTAAGCGCTTTCCAATCCTCGCCTGACCGGCATGAAAGGCGCCGAAAAACACAAGGAGGCTGTTGAAATACTAACTCTGATTCGTTCGCGGCTTATTTTGCCCGCATACTTCACCAAAAATACTCGATATAGCTAGGCTATTCCTGCGTTTTTTGGCTCGTCTGCAACCAAAATAAGCTAGCGAGCCAAATCGAGCCAGTAATTCAACAGCCTCCAAGGGGTCTGGCCCCCTTGGATTGATTTGGATGGGCCGGGGAGTCGCTAAACACATACTGTCTTGTAGACCTTTGAGCGAAGATAACCACGTCAGTGAATGGGGTGGAAAACCGAGGATAGCCCTGCTACCCAAGGCTTTGAGTAACGAAGTATGGTGGTAAAAGGGGCCGTATCAAATCGGTAAGTTATTTTTCGTCGACCCCTAAGCCTTACGGTATTCCTCCAGTGTTTTCCAAATCAATGGTTTTATTCCCGCTTTCTGTAAGGCTTCGTTGATGCGTGTCGCTTGCTCTTCATATTTCTTGAAATTTGCTCGCACGTCTTGAAAACGTTTGCCCAAGAGGGCTGCTTTTTTCAATTGCCTTTCGGAAGGTTTGCCTGGAAAATTTCCGATGGCAAGGTAGAGCGTCGAGATTTCCTCGCGAATCGCCTCTTCCCCTTCATTGACATACATGTCTCCTTCTAGCGAGACCAGGCTTGACTTGTATGCTTTTACATCTTCACTAAATGCCGCAAGTTTTTCCGTAAGCCCATCATCATCCGTTTCAATTGCCGCAGCCTGATTTTCCATATCCTCAAAAGCATAATAGATATGCCCAAGTTCTTCAGTGAAATCATAAAGCTCGGTCAGTACTTTTTGCTGAAGCGCACGATCCTCACTTGAATATTCAGATGCCTCGTCCGGTTGCAACGTTATCTTATGTTCGAATACTTGTTTTCCTTTGGTAATCCTGATTTGATAGTTGCCTTCGGTAAGTGCCGGCGTCAAGATTGATCCCACGAGCGCCATTCTATTTTTTGTAGGTGCCGCTTTGGGTGGTGGCATGCTGATCGGCAATTCAACAATATTTATTCCGCCGCTTTTTCCTGGTGGCAGCGCTCTAATTAATTGGCCGTTTTCATCAAGAACTTCCAACTTCATTTTACCGAAGGTGTGTCGTTTTTTCATGTAGTATGCAATTTGGGCTGATGCCGAAGGATTGCGACCGGCAAAATTTCCTGCTCCGCCAAAAGGCTGGCTCATGCGCGATCGGGTGATGACTGAAGGAGGCAATTCATAAAAGTGCAAGACACTATCGACCATCGATTCAGTGGTTTGCCGCAGTGCGGAAAGGTCATCAATAAAATAAATGCCGCGACCATGCGTACCAATCGCCAATGCTCCCTCCCGCTCTTGAATGTCTAAGGCTCGCACTGATGTGGTCGGTAGGTTACGATCAAAACGTTTCCAACTTACTGCACCATCAAGTGAGATCCATAGCCCAAACTCGGTGCCCAGGTAGAGCAGTTTAGGTACCTCGGTATCTTGCCGTATCACGTGCGCATATCCACGTAGGTCGTCCGTCACGAGTGACCTCCACGTCGCGCCAAAGTCATTGGTTTCATACACGTAAATATTTTGATCCCCTCCTTTGTGCCCGTCAAAAGTGACAAAGGCAGTACCTGCTGCATGAGGGCTCGCCTCCACATAGCTGCACCATGTGCCTGGTGGCAATCCGGTTAGTTGATCCACTACATTGGTCCAGTTGGCACCTCCATCTCGGGTCACCTGGAGATTCCCATCATCTGTGCCGGCCCAAATGACTTGCTCATCGACTGGTGATTCACAAATGGTATAAATCGTGGTATTATTTTCTGCCGTCGAATTATCGATCGAGATGCCTCCCGATTTGCGCTGACGTTGCAACTCAGGATCATTGGTCGTCAGATCTGGAGAAATACGTTGCCAACTTTCGCCTTGGTCGTCAGATTTAAATAAAAATTGTGAAGCAAAATAAATCCGATCCGGATTGTGCTCACTGATGGCCATCGGTGAGTTCCAATTAAATCGATATTTTGGTTCTCCTTCTTCAGGGAGTGGCTTTACATCTTTACGCTGCCCATCTCTCTTATTAAAACGAACAATATTACCTCCCTGCGATTCTGAATAAACAATATCGGGATCAGTAGGATGGCGGAAGGAATAAAACCCATCTCCCCAATTTGTTATATCCCAATCGGAATTGCGGATCATGCCACCATCCCCGCGCGAAGGTCCAAACCATGTCCCATTGTCCTGGAGCCCGCCATACACATTGTAGGGTTTATCATTGTCCACACTGATGTGGTAAAATTGCGACAAAGGCAGGTTCATAAACATTTCAAAATAGTACCCTCCGTCGAGTGATCGATATCCACCACCGTCCGTTCCGATGATGACGTAATCTGGATCTTTCTGACTCACCCACACTGCGTGAATATCTGAATGCACCCCGCTGCCAACACTTCGAAAACCCTCACCACCATTTTCACTAATGGAGAGATTTAGTCCGCACTTATATATTTTGTTTTCATCGGTAGGGTCAATAACCAGACGTGAAAAATAAAAGGGCCTTACTGTCATGCCAAACTCACCATTGACAAATTCAAAATTGCGACCCGCATCGGTCGATTTGTAAAGACCCTTCTTCTCTTCGGCTTCTACCGTGAGATACACCACATCTCCATTGGAGGGCGCAAACTCAACGGCCAGTCGACCCAAATCTCCTCCCGG
Source organism: uncultured Saprospiraceae bacterium (assembly GCA_905479665.1). Taxonomy (GTDB): domain Bacteria; phylum Bacteroidota; class Bacteroidia; order Chitinophagales; family Saprospiraceae; genus CAJQNM01. The sequence continues at coordinate 292 of CAJQNM010000692.1, read as the reverse complement.
CAGACCACCAGTGATCTTTTCCCAAGTCTTCCCTCCATCTTTGCTCATGTGCAAGCCACTGCCGGGGCCACCCGAGCGAAAAAAGTCTGGCGAACGTCGGTGGTCCCACATTGCCGCAATCAGTACATTAGGATCATCAGGGTGCATCGTGAGGTCGGCACAGCCGGTGTTCTCATCGATATACAGGATGCGCTCCCACGTCTCTCCCATGTCGGTGGTCTTGTACACCCCCCGCTCCTCACTGGCATTCCACAGTGCTCCTTGGGCAGCTGCATAAATCGTTGCAGAATTG
>CAJQNM010000691.1 GCA_905479665.1 uncultured Saprospiraceae bacterium | reverse complement strand
TGCAGCAGATTGTGAGGTCTCGAGGGAAGTATCAGTTCGTTATGATGATCAGTATCGGGCGCCAGTGCTGCCACAAGAAGGATCGATATGTGACGGTGAGACGGTGCTCTTGCATTCTGGACTGGATGGGAATACGACTGTACAATGGTTTTACAACGATATCGTCATTAATGGGAGCGAGGCACCAAAGTTGGAGGTTGCTGAAGCGGGTCGCTATCGGGCGCAAGTCAACTACTATGAAGGCTGTGTTCTTGAGGCCACTTCAGGAATTACGGTAAATGCGAAGCCTGAAATAACCTTGCCTGCACACGCAGATATCTGCGAGGGAGCTGAGTTTTCGCTAGAGGCGGTCTCGACCGATCACAGCTATGCATGGAGTCATGGTGCCGGAGGTACGGATGTTTTCTTCGAATCTTCAGGGCGATATTCACTCACGGCATCCACCCCGCAGGGTTGCACCAGCAAAGAGTCAATCGACGTGAAAATTATTCCTAAGAAAATATTTGATGAAAATGTACAGCGTAACTTGAGTGTCTGCGAGGGAAATTCAATTGTCCTTAAAGAATCGGGCGCTGATCGGTATAGATGGTACGATGGAGACCATGAATTAATTAATGAAGAACCATCAATCGAAGTACGGGAAGGGAAATCGGATACCTATTATTTAATTGGCGAAAATACCTGCTTTAGCGATACAGTACATTATCACATCGATCTTTTTGCCGACGAGACAATGATAACCTCTGACACTGCTGTTGTAGAAGGATCAACCATCACGTTAAGAATAAATGGAGCACTGGAGCAGCTGTGGTCTACGTCATTTACTCAGTCTTGTGTCGATTGCATTCAAACCGACATCACTCCTCAAATCGGAGGCAGTGTTTTTGTGGATTATATAGATACGAATAATTGCGCTCGGGAGCGTGAGATACGAATTGAGACTATTCCACTCAAGGATATCATTCCACCTTTGGTAAATGTCGTCACCCCGAATAATGATGGCAGCAACGACCGATTAATTTTTAAGGGCATCGAAAAATTTCACAGCACTGCCTTGCATATATTTGATCAAAATGGCAATACCGTCTACCAAGATTTAGCCTATGAGAATGACTGGGATGGTTATCTCGCTGATCGCCTCTTGCCAGAAGGTATTTATTTTTATGTTGTTGCATTCCATTTGGGTTCTCGGGTATTTGAGTACGACAGTTCACTCACCATCCTACAAAATTAATAGAATGAGAAAGCTCATCTTATTTTTGGTCACTTGTTGCCTTTATGTTGGGCTTTCGGCTCAAACGATGGTGGACTGGCAAAGCGAGTCTTTCTTAAATTATGCCGTAAATCCTGCCTTACTCACAGAGGTCAGTGATTTGAATATTTCCGCCCAGCATGCTCGCAAATGGCGTGGCTTGCGCAGCAGTCCGGTGAGCTACAATTTTTCGGCAGTCATGCCATTTCAGAATGATCGTATGGGCTTGGGACTTATGATCAATGCCAATGATATTGGCCCATTGCAAAACAACAGTTTTGCCCTCCATTATGCCTATGCATTTCCGATCGGCTTGTCAGACGGGGATAAATTATCGCTGGGCCTTTCAGCGCGAATGACTTTCTTGCGATTTGACCAAAGTGAATTTATTGCAGGTGATCTAAATGACCAGTTGATTGATGGAGGAATGGAAAGGACAACGGCACCCCCCAATGCCAACGTAGGCTTTCACTATATCTCTGGAAAAGCAGACTATATGCAGCCGGTGCAACTATTTGTGGGTGGTTCTTTTGCGCGGTTTATTCCTTTTGCCGATCGATTCAATACGCTGGTCTACCATCGCTCTTATCAATGGTATGGCATGGCCGGACTTGATATTTATTTATTTGAAAAAACACATTTAGAAGCCTCCTTTTTATTAAGTGATTTGCAACGTGATTTTTTCCATAAAGCTTTCCGGACCACGCTCAGTCACGAGACACTGGGATGGGTTTCCTTGCAGTACAATGACCGCAGGGATTTTATGTCACAGCTGGGATTAAATATTAAAGTCGGCCCCTATTCAGATGACGTTGTCCAACTCGTAGGAAGCTATACGATGTCATTTAGCACAGTGAGCTCGCAGTTGGGTAATGGCCTTTCTCTTGGAGTAAATTATGTACATCGGATGCAACGACAATAAAATTAAAATAGGTACTCATTCCAAGGCGGCTTTAGCCCCTTGTTTGCGAATTACAAGGCGCTAAAGCAACCTTGGAATGAGTCTCGGTTTTAATTAATATTGAGTTCTATCCAAGGCGGTTTTAACCCCTTGTGTGCGATTTTCAAGGGGCTGAAGCCGCCTTGGAATGAGTCTCGGTTTTAATTAATATTGAGTTCTATCCAAGGCGGTTTTAACCCCTTGTTTGCGAATTTCAAGGCGCTAAAGCAACCTTGGAATGAGTCTCGGTTTTAATTAATATTGAGTTCTATCCAAGGCGATTTTAACCCCTTGCATGCGAATTACAAGTGGCTGAAGCACCCTTGGAGTGAGTCTCGATTTTAATTAATATTGAGTTCTATCCAAGGCGGTTTTAGCCCCTTGTTTGTGAATTACAAGGGGCTAAAGCACCCTTGGAGTGAGTCTTGGTTTTAATTAATATTGAGTCTATCCAAGGCGGTTTTAACCCCTTGTTTGCGATTTACAAGGGGCTGAAGCACCCTTGGAATGAGTCTTGGTTTTAATTAATATTGAGTTCTATCCAAGGCGGTTTTAACCCCTTGTGTACGATTTTCAAGGCGCTAAAGCACCCTTGGAATGAGTCTTGGTTTTAATTAATATTGAGTTCTATTCAAGGCGGCTTTAACCCCTTGCATGCGAATTACAAGGGGCTGAAGCACCCTTGGAGTGAGTCTTGGTTTTAATTAATATTGAGTTCTATCCAAGGCGGCTTTAGCCCCTTGTTTGCGAATTACAAGGGGCTGAAGCATACTTGGAATGAGTTTATAGTTTCAAGTAAAATGCTTGAGCATCACGATCTCCCGGGGAGTCAATAACCGATGGCCACCCCGAGGGAGGTTTTTCTTGGTCAGGCCAGCCAGGTAGGTGCGATCCAAACGCTTTACCTCATATCCTAGACTTTCGAAGAGTCGCCGCACGATCCGATTACGCCCGATAGATATGGTGATTTCCACTTCATTTTGCCGTTTTTCGTTGAGGAAACGCACCTCATGGACGGGGACTAAACCATCTTCCAGCGTATGGCCACGAGCTATTTTTTGAAAATCGAGCTCGCTGAGATCTTGGTCGAGTGCGACTTCGTATTTCTTTTTTGTCTCGTGCGAGGGGTGTGAGAGTCGCTTGGTGAGATCGCCATCGTTGGTCACCACGATGAGGCCAGTGGTTTGCCGATCAAGACGACCTACCGTAAATAGGCGCTCGGGACCAGGCCAGTCGATGTGATCTAGAACGGTCTTCCGATTACGCTCATCGCTGCTGGTGGAAATGATGTCGCGGGGCTTATTGAGCAATAGATAAACTAGATTTTCCTCCGGCTCGATCGCCTTACCGTCGTATACTACCTGGTCCTCCTTTTCGACCAAGGTGTAGGGTATTTTCTGTATCGCTCCATTTACAGTGATTTTTCCGGCGGCGATAAGTTCGACGGCTTTGCGGCGAGAGCAGACCCCACATTTTGCGATGTACTTATTGAGCCGCATCGGAAAATCAAAGATCTGTTCCGGCTTGACGGTTTGATGTCTCTGATGAAAGGGGTTGTGATCAGATTTCGATTTTTTGCCCATCGCGATGGCTCAAGGTAAAGCTAAAATGGGATGTTCTCATCGTCATTTAGACGTGAGGGCCGCGTGATAATATTGTCATCGGCGTTTATATCCTCATTGCCTAAACTGCTGAAATCGAATTCATCCAGGTTGGTAAACTTGGCAAAGTGATCGATAAAGCGGAGTTTGACGGTGTCGAGCGCTCCATTCCTGTGCTTGGCAATAATGATCTCGGCGACACCCTTAAGAGACATGCCTTCATCTTCGGTGATGTCGTAATATTCGGGACGATAGATGAAGGACACAATATCAGCATCCTGCTCGATGGCGCCAGACTCACGAAGGTCAGATAGCATCGGGCGCTTTTCGCCGCCTCGGGTCTCCACGGCCCGACTGAGCTGTGACAGGGCGATGACGGGGATATTTAGTTCTTTCGCCATACCCTTGAGCGCTCTCGAAATCGAACTGATCTCCTGCTCTCGAGTACCCGATTTTTTGTCCTGGCTACCAGACATGAGTTGCAAATAGTCGATCACGACCATCTGAATGTCGTGCTGCATCTTGAGTCGGCGACATTTGGCCCGCAATTCAAAACTGTTGATGGCGGGAGTATCATCAATAAAGATCGGTACTTCAGAAAGCTTTTCGACAGCTGAGCGCAGCTGCTGCCATTCATGCGGCTCTAGTTGCCCATTGCGAAGCTTGCGAGAGGAAATCTCAGCTTCCATTGAGATGAGCCTTTGCACCAGCTGAATGTTGGCCATCTCCAAGGAAAAAATAGCAACCGGCTTGCCAAAATTCATGGCAGCATTTTTTGCCAGCGACAAGGTAAAGGCAGTCTTACCCATACCGGGTCGGGCAGCTATGATAATTAGATCAGATTTCTGCCATCCGGAAGTAAGTCGATCCAATTCGGTAAACCCAGTAGGCACCCCGGTGAGTCCTTCTTCCTTTTGCGACAATTCCTCTAGCATGGTTTGGGCCTTGACAGCAAGTTCACCCACTTTTTGAAATCCGCGATTTAGGTTTGCCTCGGTAATGCTGAATAGGTTGTGCTCAGCTGTATCGAGCAGTTCGAAGACGTCCTTGGTGTCTTCAAAAGAGTCGTTTATGATGGTGGTAGAAACTCGTATGAGCTCCCGTTGAATAAATTTTTGCGCGATGATGCGCGCATGGTATTCGATGTTTGCCGATGATCCGATCTTGTTTGTCAGATTTACAATGTAGGTAGGCCCTTGGATGGTGTCGATGGTGCCTTGTGCTTTCATCTCCTCGTACACTGTCAGGATATCTATGGGGTGTGTCTGATCAAACAGCTTGAGCATGGCGAGATAGATATTCTTGTGTCCTTCCACATAGAAGCTCTCTGCAGTGAGAATATCCAGCACACTCGGCAATGCATTCTTGTCTAGCATGATGGCTCCCAGGATCGCTTCTTCCAGCGGGATGGCCTGTGGTTGAAGCTTGCCATGGACCAAATTTGAAATGTCGGTCATGCCGGAAACACCTTTGAGCCCTCGGCTTCCAATGGTCTTAATAATTTTGTCCTGATTACTCATGAAACGTGCTCAACATTTGACGCCGGCAAAGCTACGATATATTACGTATGACCATTATGTGTTTTAAAAAGACGATTGGACGCAGTGTTGATAGACCATCCAATTGTGTGGATATCTTGTGGAGAAAAAAAGCTCAGAAATGACACCTGGTATTGGAGACTTGCATCGTATGCAAGAAGAAGGGGAAACACCCTTGGTTGAATGTTTCCCCTTGTTAGGAATGTATGTGAGTGACTGTGAGTAACTCTCTTATTGAGCCTCCGCTTTGGCAAGTTTGACTTGTACAGCGTGCACTTTATCTTTTTGCTCTTGGATCATTTTTTCTGCTTCAGACTGTTCAGAGAGGTTGGTCTCGATATCTCCTTCAGCCTCTGCAATTTTCTCTTGCCAGTCTGCGATCTGCTTATGCATTTTTTCATTGGCACTTTGCAATTTTGAGTAGTCCCGCTCCCTCGATTTCAGTTCTTTTTCTTGCTCATCAAGATGGACTTTGATCTTCTCCACATTGAGGTCTTTCTGAAATTCGTTGAGAAAAAACGTGACACCATCGGCACCATCAGCATTGTCGGTAGAATTAACAAATCCACCTCCCTGATCTACCCAGATCGAGATGGTACTGCCAGATCCTTTCTTCTCAATGAGCGAATAGATGTCGACATTGTTTGGGCCCAGAATCGCTGCTTGTACATCTTCACTAAAGAGCTCTGAACTGCGCTTCACCTTTTTGGTTTTTCCTTTGTATTCTTTGATAAATGCTTTCCATGTATCCATGACCAACTTACTATCCAGGTCATCAAAAATCAGGGAAAATGCAGTGTGCGAACCCAGGTTCATTTGTTGAGTGCCTTCGCTGGGTGATTGCAAGAAAAACTGGTCGTCTTCGGCTCCTTTGGTTTCCATATCGTCTTGAGCAGACGCGGGCAAGGAGACGATTAATAATAGGGATATCAAGAAAAGTAAGGATCTCATGTCGTTCGTATTAGGTTGACTTTTGTGATGAAAAATAAGGTCGTAACGATAGATTAAACAACAAATTTTATAAAAAAGGTTCGTATAAGAGACGCTTGATGGGATCTAGTGTCACTTAAGGCGAAGTTAAAACTCTCTCGATCGCCGCAAAACTGCTTTTCATAGAAAAAATACACGGGAGGAAGGGCATTTAAATATCTTGCCCGTCGAACAAAAACAGCTAGATGCCTATCCTCTCTATACAGAATGTGACCAAGCGGTATCAAGATCATTTGGCAGTCGATGATGTGTCTTTCGACATGCCGCGAGGAACCATTTTGGGTCTTCTAGGGCCGAATGGAGCTGGGAAAACCTCCTTGATTCGCATTATTACGACCATTACCCAGGCAGATACCGGTCGCATACTATTTGATGGTGAGCCACTGAGTACGTTTCATCCGGGGCAGATAGGCTACCTACCGGAAGAAAGAGGCCTGTACAAAAAGATGAAGGTGGGCGAACACCTCATCTATTTGGCCCGGCTCAAGGGGCTCAAACACGACGAGGCAAAGCGCCGCATCGATGAGTGGATGGAACGTTTTGCCATGACGGAATGGTGGGACAAAAAGGTCGACGAGCTCTCTAAGGGGATGCAGCAGAAAGTACAGTTTGTCTCGACCATTGTACATGACCCCAAATTGATCATCCTCGACGAACCGTTTTCCGGTCTCGACCCGCTCAACACCAAACTGATCAAAGAAGAAATTGCCCGTTTGCAGCAAAAGGGAATGAGTGTCATATTCTCGACACACCGTATGGAGCAAGTCGAAGAAATTTGCAAAGACATTGTCTTAATAAATCAAGGACGTAAAATTCTTACCGGCTCTGTGGCAGTGGTTAAGGAAACCTATAAGGACAATATATTTGAAATCAAATTTTCTGGCGATTTGCCAGCAGGAATAAGTCAGCTCGAACAGGTGGTCGCGGTAAGTGAACAGAGTCTCACCTTTCGTTCAGAACAGGTCTCCGATGCAAATTCTTTTATGCAGAACCTGATGAATCAGAAGGTCATGATTACGGGTTTTAAAGAAATACTTCCAACACTCAACGAGATCTTCATCAAATTGGTAACAACTACCCATGAATAAACTCTGGCTCATCATACAGCGCGAATATCTTTCTCGGGTCAAGACGAAGTCCTTTATCCTCACCACCTTGCTAGGTCCATTTATTCTGGGAATATTTATTGTCGTGGTGGGCTTAATATTTGGCTACCAAAGTGACGAAACCCGGGATATCGTGATCATCGATGAGGGCAATATGCTGGAGCGAAAAATAAAAGATACCGAGTCATTCTTTTTTCGCTTTAGTGATAAGACCTATACCGATATTGTTGCTGAAAAGGAATCTAAACCATTTGATGCAATTCTGGTCATTCCAGTCCTTAAAGAAGTGGCGGATCGAAAGTTAGTCATCAATTATCACTCGGAAGATCAGTTGGACATTGATGGAATGTTGGCTCTGCAGGGGATCATTGGTGACAAAATTCGCGATTACAAAATCAAGGAGCTGTCGCTCGATTCAGAGCAATTGGATAATCTGCGCACATCGATTACCGTAAATCCAGAGCCCCTTGACCCGGACGATGAAGAAGAAGGAGCTGCTGGTGCCACTCCAATCACGACGGTGGTGGGTGCCATCATTGGAGGCTTTATGGGTTTTGTCATGTATATGATTGTCTTCATTAATGGCATGATGGTGATGCGCAGTGTGATGGAAGAAAAAACGAATCGCATTGTCGAGGTGATGATCAGCACGGTCAAGCCCTTTCAGTTGATGATGGGGAAGTTGATTGGCGTTGGGGGAGTCGGACTCACCCAAATTCTAGTTTGGGCCATCCTTATCCCGCTCATCGTCATGGGTACAAATCTCTTTTTTGGTTTTGATACCGGGCAAGCGATTGATCTCTCGGAAGCATCTGGTGAGCTCAATACAGATGACCTTGAGATAATGGTGGCGCAGGTAACCGCAGAATTACGGGCCGTAAACTGGTGGCTCATCGTACCGTGCTTTGTTATCTTTTTCCTGGGCGGTTATCTCGTTTATTCCTCTCTTTTTGCTGCGGTGGGTTCTGCCATTGGCGATGACATGGCCGAGAGCCAGGCCCTCACCATGCCGATTACGATTCCGGTTATTTTAGCACTCTATATTATGTTTGCCGCGATCCGAGCCCCGAATAGTTCACTGGCAGTTTGGTCCTCAATTTTTCCCCTGTTCTCTCCCATTGTGATGCCTGCACGACTTGCTTTTGATCCGCCAGCTTGGCAGATATTGCTTTCCATAGCATTGCTCTTGGCTACTGCATGGGGAGCAGTTTGGGTGTCTGCACGTATCTATCGTACGGGTATATTGATGTATGGAAAGAAAGGAAGCTTTAAAGAAATATGGAAGTGGATTCGAGCGAAACAGTAATCGAATCTCCTCATCGTCTACTGCAGCAATACATGCCCTATTGGGATATAGGGCAATTACCGCCGATGGAAAGACTGCCCATTTGGTTTGCTCTGTGGAGGATTACTTAATTTAGCCACAAATGTCGAAGAGCAATAAATGAGCGCACTCCGGAAAGTGCCATCTTCATAAAATGAGTCTATTTTGGATGAGATTTTCACTTTTACGAGATTGGGTGATGCCTGAGTATCGGCCGATTGAGAAAAATGAAAAGATCGCCAAAAGAGCCATTTTTGATTTGGCAACCTTTTCGGAGTGGGCTCATAAATCACTTCTCATAATTCCACTTATTTTGATCAGCCTTAGTGCCTTGGCTCAAAAACATAAAGTGGCTGACAATATCCCCTTCGATGATACTCGAAAGACACACTGGCCGGCAGATTTCTTGAAGGTGGATATTCCTTCCTCCGTAGACACTGTTGAGCAGCGGGCATTTTTCTTACGTGCAAGATCTGATCAACCTGGGCCCTTGATTGTTTCCTTGCATACTTGGAGCGGGGACTATCAACAAAAGGATCCACTGGCTACACTTTGCCAAGAGCAAGATCTCAATTACATCCATCCGAATTTTCGGGGTCGCAATAATTCAGTCCAAGCCTGTTGCAGTGAGCTGGCGCTATCTGATATTGACGATGCCATCGACTATGCGTTGCAGCATGCGAAGGTAGACCCCGAGCTGATTCATGTGGTGGGAGTGAGTGGAGGTGGCTATGCGACCCTGTCTACCTTTATGAAATCCAAACATCAGATACGGACATTTTCGGCATGGGCATCCATCAGCGATCTCGCCGCTTGGCACCACGAAAGTGACATTCGTGAAAATAAATACGCACAAGATATTCTGGACTGTACCGCATCAACGGTTAAATTGGACAGGGAGGAAGCGCTCCGTAGATCTCCTCTTCATATGAAAACCCCGGTGAGAAAATTGACTGAGAGCAAGCTCTTGATCTATACGGGTATTTATGATGGCATTCGTGGCAGTGTGCCCATTACGCATTCGATAAATATGTACAATAAAATACTACAAGATCTGAATGTAGAAGATGTGCGTAAATATGTAAGTAACTCCGAAAAATTGGCACTACTAGAAGATCGACGGCCACTTGGGGATTTCGGAATGATTTCCGACCGCCGAGTTTTCTTGAAGAAGGAGCATGGAAATGTACGCCTTCTAATTTTTGACGGAGGTCACGAAATGCTCAGCGAATATGCACTGGATGAATTGCTGAGGGAGTAAATTAACTTCTTTTATTCCGAGGTCACTTTCAGGCTCAACTCGACCAGCTGCTCATCCGCGATTCCAGCAGGCGCATCGATCATCATATCGCGACCCATGTTGTTTTTCGGGAAGGCAATGAAATCGCGAATTGAAGTCGAACCGCTCATGATGGCACAAAGGCGATCAAATCCAAAAGCAATGCCGCCGTGGGGCGGTGCACCATATTCAAACGCACCGAGTAAGAATCCAAACTGTGCCAAGGCCTCCTCTTCGGTAAAGCCCAGCAGCTCAAAGTTTTTTTCCTGCAGTGCGCGATCGTGGATCCGGATCGAACCCCCGGCAATTTCTGCACCGTTGAGCACTAAATCGTAAGCATCAGCCCGCAGCGCTTTCATCGCGTCGTGATCCCCCGACTTCATGCGCTCGATGTCTTCATGCTTTGGAGCAGTAAAAGGATGATGCATGGCGTGAAACCGTCCAGAGTCTTCATCCCATTCCAGCAGAGGAAAGTCAAGTACCCAAAGGGGTTTGAAATCACCGGCTTTGATAAGATCCATGCGACGGCCCATTTCCAATCGCAGCTCTCCCAGCTGTTTGGCGGTGGCTTCTTGATCGCCACTGAGTACCAACAGCATATCACCCTGCTCAGCCCCTGCGGCAGTAAGCCACTCCTTGAGATCCTCATCGCTGTAAAACTTACCCACCCCCGATTTGATCGTGCCGTCCAGATTGTGCTTGACATACACGAGTCCTTTGGCACCGATCTGGGGTCGCTTGACCCAATCCGTGAGTTTATTAATGTCTTTGTTGGAGTAGTTTGCCGCCTGACCTTTGGCACAAATGCCAATGACGGCCTCCGCCTGATCAAAGACATTAAACCCCTTTCCTTTTGCCACGTCATTGAGATGAGTAAACTTCATTTCAAAACGTAGATCCGGTTTATCCGAACCGTAGTCATGCATGGCTTGGTCGTATGACATACGGGGAAAGTCAGCGAGCTCCTGACCAATCACCTCACGAAAGAGATGTTTGGTCATGCCTTCAAATGTTTGCAGCACATCCTCTCGCGATACGAATGACATTTCGCAATCAATTTGAGTGAATTCTGGTTGGCGATCAGCACGTAAGTCCTCATCACGAAAGCACTTGACGATTTGGAAATAGCGATCGAAACCTGCGATCATCAATATTTGCTTGAAAGTCTGCGGCGATTGAGGCAAGGCATAAAACTGGCCGGGATTCATGCGGCTAGGCACCACAAAATCGCGTGCTCCTTCGGGAGTACTCTTGATTAAGATGGGAGTTTCGACCTCGGTAAAACTCTTTTCGATCAAGTACTTGCGGGTTTCGAACGCGATTTTATTGCGGAAGATGATCTTGTCCTTCACCGGATTTCTGCGCATATCGAGATAGCGATATTTCATGCGCAGCTCATCACCCCCATCACTTTCGTCTTCGATGGTAAAGGGAGGTACCTTGCTGGCATTGAGCACCGAGAGCTTTTTGACTTCGATTTCGACATCGCCGGTGTCCCGATTGGGATTCTTGTTGCTGCGCTCACGCACGATGCCATCGACCATGATGACAAACTCCCGACCGAGCTCTCGAGCCTGGTCGCAAAGGGCGGAGTCATCTTCCTGATTAAAGACCAATTGAGTGATTCCGTAGCGGTCACGAAGGTCTACAAAAGTGAGACCTCCAAACTCCCGTGAGATCTGTACCCACCCACTCAGGCGGGCCTCCTGTCCAACATTCTCGATTCTTAATTCACCACAATGGTGGGTGCGATACTGCATAGCTATTACTTAAGCTTGCAAAAATAACCCTTCACGCGTAAAACTTTTTTAAAGTTGCTGTCGTCATTAGAGTGATCGCCTTCGAGTCTCCAAATTGAAATGTTTGCAAACGAAACCCCTGACGAGAATCTTGTACGGCAAGTAAAAGCTGGCAATGAAGAAGCTTTTGCCAGGTTGATGAATCGCTGGCATGGGCGCATCTACAACTATGCTTTTCGATACAGCAACCGTAAGGTATTTGCGCAAGAAGTCGTCCAGCAAACCTTCATCCAAGTCTATCAGAAGATAGACCAACTGGAAGATGTGCGGAGGTTCTTACCCTGGCTTTATCGCATTGCAGCAAACTGTTGTCACAGCGAGGGGCGCTCGAACAGAAATCGGAATGCGCTGGTGAGTGTGGTGGAAGAATTGCCAGAAGTGATTGCGGACTCCACGCCAGGAGATCTTTACGAGAAAGCTGAACGGAAGAGTGTCGTAAGGGCCGTACTCCAGGAGATTCCCGAAAATCAGAGGGAGGTGATTATTCTCAAGGAATATGAGGGTCTGAAGTTTCGGGAGATAGCGGCTGCACTCGGCGAATCTGAAAATACCGTGAAGTCGAGGCTGTATTATGGACTGGAAGCGATGAGAAAACAAATTATCAAGAGAAAACTCAAAGAAGAATTATACCATGGATCATAAGGTGAAACTTATCGAATACCTCTATGGAGAGATGGATCGAGAAGAGCTTAAGACTTTCGAGCAGCTATTGTCTAGCAATGAGCAACTTCGTGCAGAACTTGCCTCGTTGCAGGCAGCTCGAAAATTTGCCGCCTCCGATCACGACGTGGTCCCGACGGGGTTGGTGCAAATAATGCCCACAAAAAATGGAGCATCTGCACCCTCTCCCTGGCGCTCCAAATGGATGGCCATAGCTGCATCACTTCTGGTGCTCATGGTCGCAGGCAAGTTGCTTGATGTACGAGTGGTGGCAGAAGAAGGACAATTTGCGATTCAGTACGGAGAGGTGTCGATGACAGATGGGAAGGATGTGCGAGTGATTGTGCAGGAGGAGCTCGAACGAGAGCATAAATACCTCGAGACAAAGTTGGCTTCATTGACACAGCAAATCGAAAAGCAACTGGGAGCACGTGTTGAAAACGGTGGGAATGATAAAGGACTCGAAGATCAATTGGCCGCCTATTCCAATCAGATTTCTGCACTTAAAACTGATTTACGAAATGATCAGCTAGCTCGGTACAACACCTTGCTAGAGCAACTTCACCAGGATCAGCGTGATCATTCGACAGAATTGATGCAAGGCATGGTGCGCTATGTCGAGGCGCAGCGCCAACAAGATCTAGAACTAATTAATCAAGGATTTGAGAATCTCTCCATGGCGGTCCAGCTGGGAGAAAATTATACCCAATTTGTAAATCAACCATTGCAAAAATTTTAGAAAATGAAATTTCAAATATTCTTAGTAGCACTTTTTTCCTCCGTTCTGGTTTTTTCACAGGAAGCCAATAAAGAT
>CAJQNM010000690.1 GCA_905479665.1 uncultured Saprospiraceae bacterium | reverse complement strand
ACAGCTACGACCCAGTCGTTCAGTTTTTTGAGGAAGCAGCCCATGACCCAGATGTAACCCACATTAAAATCATTCAGTATCGGGTTGGAAAAAAATCGAGAATCATGGATGCGCTGATGGCAGCCGTAGGTAATGGAAAGCGAGTCAGTGCATTTGTCGAAGTAAAAGCTCGCTTTGATGAAGAGGCAAATCTGGGATGGGGAGAAGTACTTTCAGCTGCTGGAGTGCGAGTCTTCTACAGCTGGCCGGGACTCAAGGTGCATTCGAAGATGGCGGTCGTGCGCAAAGTGCGCAACGGGAAGCCTCTTTTATTGACCTATTTTAGCACAGGAAATTTTAATGAAAGTACTGCCGAAATCTATAGCGATATCGGAATTTTCACTGTGGACAAAAGACTCACTGCAGAAGCCAGTCGCATTTTCACCCTCCTTGAAACCAAGCGACTGCCGACTCGAGATTTTAAACACCTCCTGGTCGGTCAGTTTAACTTACGATCGGCCCTCGAAGAAATGATTGATTTTGAGATCAGCGAGGCTGAGGCAGGTAGAGAAGCGTCGATTATCTTGAAGCTCAATAATCTTCAGGATGAAGAAATGATAAACCGACTCTATCTGGCTAGCAGTGCTGGCGTCAAGATAAAATTGATTGTCCGCGGTATTTGCTGCATCATTCCAGGGGCCCGTAAAATAGGTGAAAACATCGAAGGCATCAGCATCGTAGATCGCTACCTGGAACATATGCGCATTTTCGTCTTCCATGCTGCTGGTGAGCAAAAAATGTACATGTCTTCCGCAGATTGGATGACACGTAATCTCAGCCACCGCATCGAATCATCTGTTCCCATTTATGACGAGTCAATCAAGGGTGTCATAATGGATATCCTGGAACTCCAGCTCAATGACAATGTCAAAGCTCGAATCTTGAACAAGGGTTTTCTAAACACGTACCGCACCACCGAAAGTGATATTCCCGTGCAGTCTCAAATCGAAACCTATTATTATTTCAAACGACTAAACGAGCGCTACCTCAAGGAGATCCGTTTGAAGAAGAAGAAAATTAAATAATTAAATAAGGGAACGCTGTTCCCATAAGAAAGAATCGAGAGATGGCCGACCTGCAAGCAAAAATTAAAGCACTCTTTGAGGAATTGAATCAAGGCAAACGGATACAACGTCATCTGGAAGACCTAAAGGATCAACTTGACCAATCGTATTACGAATTGGAAGCGGCAGAAAAAAAGCTACACAAGGAATTTGGCGATATCGAAAATCTTGAGAAGATGAGTCTCAAGGGTCTTTTTCATAAAATGCTCGGCAGCAAGGAAGAACAAATGGAGAAGGAGCGCCAGGAATATTTGCAAGCTTCCTTAAAATATGACGAGGCAAAAAAAAGTACGGAACTCCTGGAATATGAACGCAAATTACTGGAGCAAAAATCTAGGGATTTAAGATCGCTCGAAAAAAACGTAGAGCAGCTTTTAAAAATGCGCGAAAAGGAACTCATTGATCGGAATACCCGCGGAGGAAAACAAATCTTGGACCTCCTCTTGCGAATGGATGGTCACTCCGAATTAATCTCTAATCTTGGCCACATTATTGCCACCGGTGACCAAGTACTTCAGTTGTTGGCACCGATGATCAATCATTTACAAAAAGCCCGCAACTGGGGGCAGTGGGATATGGCTCCCGGCAACAGAAGGGGCGCCGGTCATATGAAACACTCCGCCATAGACCGAGCGAGAGATATGTCGATTCAAGTGAAGCATCTCTTGGCTCGCTACCAGAGCGATTTACGCCAGATATATCGGAGCGATAGTTTTGACTTAAATATTCATTTCGACTCGTTTTCACGGTTTACCGACATATTTTTCGATAATCTGATTTCCGATTGGATCATTCAGCAAAAGATCCAAAATGCACTTTCCAATGTCATCTCAGCGCGAGACCGAGTCACGCGTACCAATCAAAGTTTACAGGCGGAGATTGCTAAAAGCAAATCTAAAATTACGGAGCTTGAAGAAAAGCGTCGAAAACTTATTCTGAACTCATGAATGAGTTGGGCTGTCAGCGAGAGCTTTTTGATTTACCCTCAGATATCAGTTATTTTAATCTGGCCTATCAATCACCTCTCCTGAAGAGTACGGCAGAAGCCGGATCACGAGCTGTAATGAAAAAGTTACGGCCTCATGAAATCACCAAGGATGACTTTTTCTCACCTCTTGAAAGGGTAAAATCGCTTTTTGCTGAATTAATCGATTGTCCCGATTCTCAACGTATCGCATACCAGCCTTCTGTCTCGTATGGAATTGCATCCGTCGTGCAAAACCTCACCCCCAGGGCAAATGGCAATATCGTCATGCTGGCGGAGCAGTTTCCAAGTAATGTTCTTAGTTACATCAAATTTGGTCAAGACCACCAGGTCGAGCTGCGCATGATCAAGCCACCAGATGAGATCAAAACTAGAGGAATTCAGTGGAATAAAGATTTGCTTGAGGCCATTGATCAAAATACAATTTGTGTCTCCGTACCGCATTGCCACTGGTCTGATGGCACCCTATTCGACCTCGTAGCTCTACGCAAAAAAACCAGTGAGTATGGTGCTCTACTCATCATAGATGGCACTCAAAGCATAGGGGCGCTGCCATTCAGCATCCAGGAGATAGGACCGGATGCTCTGATCGTTGCGACATACAAGTTCCTTTTGGGGCCCTACAGTTCTGCCCTTTCCTACTATGGCCCCTACTTTGATGACAAACGACCTCTGGAAGAAAGCTGGATGAATCGCACCGGAAGTGATCAGTTTGACCGCTTGTCCGAGTATTCGGATTCGTATCGGACCGGAGCCTATCGCTACAATGTTGGTGAATGTGCAAATTTCATCGCCCTCCCCATGCTGGCAGATAGTCTCCATCACATCATTGATTGGAAACCTCTCCATATCCAGCACTACTGTAAATCACTCTTTGACGACTTTAACGAAACCATCAGGAAGTACAATTTCAACATTCAACACTCGTCTCTGCGAGCATCTCATCTCTTCGGTATCTATCCACCTCGAGATCTCGAACCAAGTAAAATAGTGCAGCATCTACGCAAGCACAAGGTTCATGTATCCCTCCGAGGGCGTCATCTGCGTATCGCTCCCTATCTCTACAATGACAAACATGATGTTGAAAAGCTAGCATCCGCCTTACTTGCACTCTAAGGGACCAGCAAATAATATGTTTCTGATTTAGACAACGTTATTCTTAATTTAGACAAGGCATAAAAAATAAGCATAGTGGGGCTATGTGAATTTTTTGTAACGAAGTATAGATTCAAAAGAACCAGTGTAAATCGGGAATTTATTCTTTACTGGTACCTAATTCGTGCAATAGGATTCGTTACGAGGCGCATTTATGCAAGATTAGCAAGCACTTTGATGATTGAGGAGCGATTCCAGCCCATCGGGCTGGACCCAGATCCAGTGGATCTTGGAGCGACGAAACCGCTTGCGGGTGGACGGCAGCTTTGAGCTATGGCGACGAGTCACCTTGGCTAGAAGTGCTTGGTAATGAAGCAGAAATACGCCGTAGTAGAATCAATTTCACACATAATGATGATTAGGACAAAAGTAATTATTCAGTTGAAAACGTTCTTCGAAGGCAATGCATTTAAAATATTCATTAGTAAAATGATCAATTTGTATGATTTTCGATCGTAAATATCTAGAAATCTAACTCTTATGATTTCTTTTTGGTCAAAATATGTATGTGTGAAATTTCCTATTGCACGAATTGGGTATTATACAAATAGAAATCAATGAAATACGATTGTTCAATCTGTAGTGGAAAACTGATTTTACGGAAAAACCAATAGTTTCTCGATAGAACTAAAAAGGATATTTGATGATGAAGCAACAATATCTTATTTATCTTGGTCGATCAAAATAGTAAATATGCGTGTACGATTAATTCTTTTGTTGTCATTAAGTTTTGGGTTACTGTTGGCTCAAGAAAAACAGCAGCATCCAGTCATCAAGAATTTTGGCGGCATTTACCCAATTGATCAGGCTACTGT
>CAJQNM010000689.1 GCA_905479665.1 uncultured Saprospiraceae bacterium | reverse complement strand
AAGTTTTACTGGTGAGAGAGATATCATTGAAGGTCTGACCATCCTTCCAGGTGTGCATAGTGGGTTTGAGGCATCATCTGGTCTATATGTCAGAGGAGGCACCCCCGATCAGAATTTACTCCTTTTGGACCAGGCGCCGGTGTACAATGTTTCTCACTTGTTTGGCTTGTTTAGTGTCTTAAATCCCGATGCTGTGAAGAGTGTTGAATTGCACAAAGGGCATATCTCTGCAAGATACGGGGATCGATTGTCGTCAGTGATATCCGTTCAGATGAAGGAGGGCAATCTAAAAGAGTGGCAGAGCAAATTTTCCATGGGATTAATTAGTTCGAGCGTCACTGCAGACGGACCGATCAAAAAGGACAAGACAGGCCTGATGCTTGCGGGAAGGGTATCGTACATAAGTTTTCTGATGTTGCCACTGCATCTCATTTCTGGGCTGGGAGCCAATATAGATTCGTATCCTGATTATCGACTGGTCGATCTCAATGCAAAAATTCACCACAAAATAAATTCAAAAAAGAAATTGTTTCTCAACCTTTATGTTGGGAATGATCGCCATGCGGGGATCTCAAATTCGGGAGTTAGAATTACATCTAGAGATGCAATAGGATACAGTTGGGGAAATACAACATTTTCGATGCGTCTCACTAATCAACTCAGTGATCAGACATTTATGGAAGATCAATTAGTGTACACAAGATATGCCACCAATTTATTCAGTCGTTTTTCAGAAAGAATGGGAAGCAACGTGGATAGATTAACTCAGAAGAGATTCAGTATCCTCTCCGAATATGTGTACAGCAAAGATATATCTCACTGGGGTAAGGGTGGACATTGGCTCAAAGCTGGCATATCTTTAGCGCATCGAAAAGCAATCCCGATCAGGACCGCCTACAAGACCAATATAGCGGATCAGGTTTTACCGGAGGAGGTAAAAACGGTTATTGACGGATATAGGGGTGCCCTATATGTTGAAGACAGTTGGCAGGTAAGTCAGCGATGGCTTTTGGATATCGGGATTCGGTACCAGGCTCATGTTTTGGAAAAGAAGTTCTTTCATAGTCTAGAACCACGACTCAATGTGGGTTATGATCTTGGATACCCATGGAGTGTTAATCTGGCCTATGCACGTACTACACAGTCCATTCATGGTTTATCGGGTACTTACCAAAGTCTGCCGATTCAGGGCTGGGTCAACGCTTCTGCGCGCACCCCAATTCAAGTTGCCGATCTTGCATCTTTGGGCATCAGTTACCGCACGACCAATCTGGATTTGCGAGCTGAAGTATATTACAGAAAACTTAGAAATCAAGTAGATTTCGCTCAGGGCATTGGCGCCCTGACTGGTTTTAATGTAGATTATGAGTCGCTGCTGGAAAGTGGAGGAGAAGGTAGAAACTATGGATTTGAACTATTTGTAAATAAAAATCTTGGACGCCTCAATTACATTCTCTCCTATACACTCAGTTGGAGTAAGCGTCGCTTTGCCAACCTTTCTCAGGGCAACGAGTATTTTCATCGGCATGACCAACGCCAGAATCTTACGCTCTTTGGTTCATATCGACTAAGTGACGCCTACTCTGTTTCTGCTCGGTTTCAGTATAATAGCGGCAAAAGACAATCCATACCACTCGCTGCTTTTAGGACTCCCGATGGAACGGAAGATCTATTTTATAGCCCAGAACGGAATAATTTCATTGCCCCTGACTACCACCGACTTGATTTAAATTTAACACGCAATGGGTGAGAAGAAAGCGAAAAAGAAATAAGAGCATCGTTTTTAATCTGTTCAACGCTTATTTCAGGAAGAATGTGAGCTATTATGAATTTAAGGAGAATTTCATCTTCGATGAGGATCGGAATTTTGTGCGAACAGATTACTCCTTGCAGAAGGTCTCTATTTTGCCGGTTGTGCCATCTATTTCATATATAATCGATCTTTCTTCAGGGAAAGAATAGTGCTTCAGGAAGTAAATGTCTGATGCTATGAGTCGCAGAGATTTTTGACTTAGTCAAGGCGACGGTTCTCGCTCATAGCTCCGAGTCCTCGCGGTCTCGAGAGTCGCGGGACCGTAGCTCTGGGCGGGGTTCGGCAACGCTGAATAGGACAAATAGATCAAGACTTGGTATGTTCAAGTATTTGGTTCTTGAATCACTACTACCCGGCCATTGCCACTGTACACCTTATTCGCTACGACCAGCTTTGGTATCTTTCTCTTTCTCTTTCTTTTGGGAGTCTACCGGACTTGATTTGTATTCTTCGCTGGCAGCGTATTCCAATTCAGGCATGAATGATTTCGCATCCTTAAATCCCTTTACGATGCGGATACGCTTGAACTCCTGATCGAGCAGCACAAACTGGGGAAACGACATTTGTTTGTTCAGCAGAGAGTACGCCAGAGCGTGTACTCCGTTGCGACCACCTTCCATCCATTTGAACTCATAGCCCTGCCAGTTTATCGTTTCCTTCGACTCGGCATCGAGCTTGATAGCATGAAAATTTTCATTGATGTATTCCACAATATCTGGATCGGTAAAGGTCTTGCGATCCATCACCTTACA
>CAJQNM010000688.1 GCA_905479665.1 uncultured Saprospiraceae bacterium | reverse complement strand
ATTCCCGACAGGACAAAGGATTCCTGTGCGCCAACCATTCCTCTCAGATGAAGATTAGTGGGACGTTCCTTCTGCAGGGATGCGGTTGCTGCTTGTGCCCTCGAGTCACTCTCATACTTCTGAAGCAGCAACTTCAGATTTTCCACAGATCAAAGATACAATTTGGAACTACTTGTGTATAGCTTTCGATGACTAGATGTTGCCAAAATTAAGGAGGAGTGGTGTCTTGATTGGAGGTGAGAAATCTTTTTATTTATATTCGAATCGGAGGACGATTCAGTATTGAATTGTGGAGACTGGTCAATTGTTGCCATGGGAAAGATGAATCTGGCATCTACTGAGAGAAATAGAATAAAAGGAATAAAAAAAAGAATGGAGGATTTCAAAACACTCATAGAAGTTTGCGACAAATGGAGTCGTGAAACGGACGCTCTATTGGATGACCTAATGTACTATGGTGCTGAAAGTGACAAGCTAGAGGATCGATTTGAAAAACAATTGAAAAAATACAAGGAGCAGGTTCCAAAGTTTGACCAATCGCAGTGGGGCTCCTTTACGGCGCAATACTTTATCCACCTAATTCTTGGAGAAAAAGGGCTTATCAACAAGTACGCCAAGAGAGCCTATTTTCGTGGCTTACCGCCCACACATAAAGACTACCTAACTTTTTGGATTGACCATCCATGGCGCTACAGCTTTAGTAAGATTGAGGAAAGGCTGCATCCTCGGTTCTTCAAAATGAAGGATGTATTTACCCAGCAATCTTACCTTCTTTATTCTCCCGGAATGGAAAGTGTACTGTCCGAGCATCCAGTAAATCTTTGGCTAAATCTTGTAGCCAGCAATGGTCACTGTTATCAGACCTTTGGGCCGATTTGCCATTTTGCCAGTCATACTCCTGCGGATATTCACTACTACACTGCCCTTCTGTGCAAAGATGTTTGGCCGCTTACGGATGCAGCGATAGATCGATGTGTTAATAGGTATCCGATGCCCTATTTTCTACTTATGCAAAGCAGTCTGATGCCTAAAACGGTATTTCAATCTCATGAACTGAGACATTGCATCGCTGAGTATGATTGCGATGATCTTACGATCAAGAACCTGGACAAGGATTTTAAGATCGACAAGAGTCAAGGCATCTTGCGCTTGCAGCTGCGTGGATACTCCGAACCTCCTCATTTTGCAACAGCATATTTTGACTCTGGCAATAAACTGCTTCGATTATCGTCGCTCACTGAAAGAGGGTATTTGCAGTTGGTGCGCGCATTCAGCAAGCACGATGTCGCCCTCGATTCCAATCCCGATTACGCAGTGAGCACACCGATGAGCATGACTGCAGAATCTATCTTAAAGCAGAATCTGACTAAGCATCCCTACTCAGATCTATTTTATGAAAAGCCTACAGAGGCTGAACAACGACAAACTGATAAGTACAATCACTTTCTTGACTTGCTGGTCCCTAATGTAAACGGTGGTCTACCCTATGACCTACAAGAAATGGCCGATGAGGCAGGCATTAGCCTCGAAACAGCTAGAAATCTTTCTGCAGAAATTATTTCTAGGGTGAAAAATGACTGACAGAACCTACAAGTAAATCAGGAATCCAGGATCGCTACAACCGCATCCCTGCATGTTCTAGATGAAAGGACCATGATGTTGTAGATTGTCATCGTAAAGTACTATCTCTAGACATTCGCTTTTACCATCTTTGGTTTTTCATAGCAATTCATGAGCGAGCGGAAATATCCTGCCAAGGTTCTTCTTTTTGGAGAGTACAGTATCCTATTGGGCGGCAATGGTTTGAGCCAACCGTTTCACTTTTATTCTGGGAGCTGGGACACGAGTAAGGATCAGGAAGGTGCTCTCAGTGATCTGGTGGAGCCACTCAAAGAGCTTGAACTGGAAGCGGAGCTTGATCACGAAAAGGTGGAGGCAGAATTGTCAGGACCAAGCTACTTTGCATCTAGCATTCCTATTGGTAAGGGATTGGGGAGTTCGGGAGCGCTGACGGCTGCACTCTACGATCGTTTTGCCGATCACCAGCAACTGACACGTCCACAAAAATTTGCCGATCTAGGTAGGATTGAGGGATCGTTATTTCACGAAAGGAGCTCCGGATTTGATGCGCTGGTCAGTTTGGAAGACTGTGATTTTCAATTGGTGGGAGGCCGCGCCAAAGAAATCGAGAGACCACAAGACCAAGGTTTCTTTATTTATCTGCTTGATTCTGGTCTCACCCGATCGACAGCCCCCTTGGTCGCAGAGTTTACCCAACGCATGCAGAACAAAGAATTTGGGTCATGCATGGAGCGGATTGCCAGCATCAATGATAATTTGATTGGGAGTTATCTCAGCGGAACAGAATATTGGGATCTGATGGATGCGCTAAGTCGTGCGCAGTTGGCCACAATGTCATTCTGCATTCCCAAAAATCTAGCGTTGCTATGGCTGGAGTCATTGCAGAAAAATGAGTTGCGCATCAAACTATGCGGTGCTGGAGGGGGAGGGTTTTACCTGGTTTTTAGCCAAACACGCCTTGATCACGATCACCTTGCAGACTTTCCGATCATACCGTATGAAATGAGGTCATCTAATATTCCGAATATTCTCTGAATGTTCGGATCGACTCAGAGTGGGTCGAACTATCCAATATCGTCTTGCGTAAACTGCTCTAGGTAGTCGGCTACTTTTCTTAAAAATGAACCACCTAAGAACCCGTCGACGACCCGATGATCGTAAGACAGCGAAAGAAAAACCATTTGCCTCACGGCAATCAGATCTCCATACTGGGTTTCCACGACTGCTGGCTTTTTACGTATCGCACCAGTAGCTAAAATGGCCACCTGAGGCTGATTGATAATGGGAGTTCCCATTACATTTCCAAATGTGCCGACATTGGTCACAGTAAAGGTGCCATCCTGAATATCAGTTGGTTTCAGCTCTTTGCGTCGTGCCCGATCAGATAGTTCGTTAACCACCTTGGCGAGGCCGCTCAGACTGAAAGAGTCTGCATTGCGAATGACGGGTACGATGAGATTGCCACTGGGCAAAGCCGTAGCCATCCCAATATTTATTTTCTTCTTTACAATGATGTGATCTCCTTGCACCGAGATATTGATCCTGGGAAAATCGACGATAGCTCGGGCTACCGCTTGTATAAAAATCGGGGTGTAGGTGAGTTTGGTGCCAAATGTCTTCTGGAACGCAGCTTTGTTCTGCTCACGCCACTCCACCAGATTGGTCACATCAGCCTCTACGAAGCTCGTCACGTGGGGAGATGTTTGCTTCGAATCGACCATGTGCTTTGCAATCATCTTGCGCATGCGATCCATTACAATGATTTCGTCTCCTGAACCTGCACTCACATTGATCTGACTTACGGCTGGTGAGGAGCTGACCTCAGGTGGGGAAGTCACTTGTGGACTCTGGAGATAGCTGGGTGTTGAAAATACCTGGTTCGAAGCCTCTCCAGAACCAAGCCGGTTTGCCACATAGTCTAGGATATCTTTCTTCGTAACACGTCCATTTAGGCCGCTACCTGGGATAAGTGATAGTTCCTGCGCCCCGATCTTCTCTTGACGGGCTATATTCTTGACCAATGGAGAGTAAAATCGACCGGAGTCGTGGGTTATCTCACTAGGAGATGGGGTAGGTGTTATGATCTTCTCTACCGCGCCATTTGACTTAGGGGTGGGCTTCTCTTGCACCGATGATGTCGCAATGATGGCAATGGTATCGCCAACTTTTACGACGGAATCCTCTTGATAGACAATGCGCGTCAGCACGCCCTCGACTGGTGAAGGAATTTCTGAATCGACTTTATCTGTCGCAATCTCCAAAATGGTTTCATCAATCCCAATACGATCACCTTCTGCCCTGAGCCATTTGAGGATGGTTGCCTCCATGATGGACTCGCCCATTTTTGGCATCACTAGTTCAAAATCAGCCATTTAGATCGAATGAATTTGGGTTCAAAAGTGAAGAATTTAATGTTGAGTCTCCTCCGGAAAGTGCCATCTTCACAAAATGAGACTATTTTGGATGAAATTTACGCTTTTTCGAAATTGGGTGATGCCTGAGTATCAGCCAGTTGAGAAAAATGGAAAGATCGCCAAAAAGAGCCATTTTTGATTT
>CAJQNM010000687.1 GCA_905479665.1 uncultured Saprospiraceae bacterium | reverse complement strand
AGTAAAGCAACATCTTATGTTTGGCAATCCAAACCGGCCCTTCTGTCCAATCGTGACCTTCCGCAAGAATTTCCATCGCATGAGATGTGTCGATAATTTCCAAAGCTGCTGGATCTAGGATATCAATCGATCCGATGGTTGCCATAGAAGAAGACTCCAAGACCTCTATGGCAGGGTTCTTTTTGACTGCAGTGGAGCAGCCCAATCCGGCGATCAGCAACAGAATAAATAATAATTTAATATGCATCATGTTGATTCTCCTTTAATTGATATTACGCAATTGCGGTCAAAATGCCAATTTGGAATGGTCATTTGGTAATTATCTATCTTTGAATCAAGCAGTAACAGCCCATGGTTAAGGTTCATTTTACACAGGCATTGCAACGTTTCTATCCCGATCTCCAGGTACTTCACCTAGAGGCGCAAACTCTGTCAGAAATATTGAAAATTCTTGATCAGAAATTTCCAGGACTCTCTTCCTACCTGGTTGATGAACAGGGTGCGCTCAGACAACATGTCAATGTTTTTCTAGATGATCGGATGATCGATGACCGGACTACACTGACCGATCCTCTCGAAAGCGTAGAGGAACTATATATCATGCAAGCACTCTCTGGGGGATAATAGACTCCAGATGGGCTGACTCACGCAGCAAGGATTTTTTCTTAGCTTAATCGCCTGAGTGCTGCTATGAACAATTTTTCGTCCCCCTACTTGATCTTTCTTGGAGACTTGCAAGATCGTGTCAACGCAAAGACTGGACAAGGTCTCGTGGATTGGTGTCCGGAAAAATGTCTTGCCCAACTAAGGCTCCCGACCTGCACCATCGATTTGGGACTCCCAGACATGACGATCCAGCAAGCAAAGCAGGCCGGTGCACGAAGCATGATTATCGGGATCGCCCCCGTAGGTGGACGCATCAAACAAGAGTGGATTCCCCTATTTGAGGAATGTCTGAGGTCATCCATTGACATCATCAATGGCCTACATACTAGACTTGATGAAATCCCAGCATTGACAAAAGCACTCAAAAGTAGTTTGGCTGAGATTGTGCACCTTCGCACGCCACCTGAAAATCTGGTCATCGGTACTGGTGCAAAGCGAAAAGGGAAGCGAGTCCTGACGATTGGCACAGATTGCGGGGTTGGAAAAAAGTATACGGCTCTGAGTCTGCATCGCACCTTGGAATCCAGGGGTGTGAAGAGCACCTTTCGAGCGACTGGCCAAACCGGGATCATGATCAGTGGATCAGGTATACCCATCGACTCAGTGGTCGTTGATTTTGTGTCTGGTGCTGCAGAAATGCTCTCACCAGACAATGACCTGGACCACTGGGACGTCATCGAAGGACAAGGAGCCTTGCACCACCCGGGCTACGCAGCGGTAAGTTTGGGGCTCTTGCATGGCTCGCAGCCAGATGCCATAGTATTATGCCATGAGGCGAGTCGTCATGAACTCGGTGGTTTTCCAGGATATGCAATTGGGTCATTGAGGCAGCGTGTAGATGAGGCCTTGTTGCTGGCAAAAATGACCAACCCTGAAGTGAGGTGCGCCGGAATAAGCGTGAACACTGCTTGGCTTACCGATTCCTCAGGGCAGGATTATCTTCGTATGCTCTCCCACGAGACTCAACTCCCGTGTGTTGATCCCCTGGCCGGAGATCTTTCTCCTATTGTTGACAACCTTTTGATGCAATCGTAATATGCGCATAGAAACAACTATTGAGACGTGGAAGCTAAAAGAAGTATTTACCACTGCCCGGCACCGTCTGGAAGAAATCAAAACTGTACGAGTAAAGATTAGTCATGAAGGTGCAGAAGGCTTTGGTGAGGCAGTAGGGGTAGATCTGGCAGGCGAAACTGCCAAGTCAATTGTAAAAGAAATAGCAGCGGTCGATGAGCATCGTGTGAACCGTGAAAATCTCCGTGAAATGCTAGGCCCCGGTGGTGCCCGCAATGCACTGGACTGCGCGCTTTGGGATTGGGAATGCAAAGTAAATGGTGACTCCATTTGGCAACTGGTCGAACTCAAACCTAGACCCGTCACAACGGTCTACACGATCCCAATCGAGAGCGCTGAAGCAATGGCCGCAAAATCAGCCGCCGCAAAAAACTACCCCATTCTCAAAATAAAACTCGACTCCAACGACCCCATCGGAAAAATGCAAGCCATCCGAGCTGCAAGACCAGATGCACGCTTAATTGTCGATTGCAACCAAGGATGGAGTCTGGATCTTTTGCGAGAGGCTGCACCTGCCCTACACAAACTTAGGGTGGACATGATCGAACAACCACTCAAAGCCGGTGAGGACTATGACTTGATCGGGTACCACTCTCCCGTTCCTCTTTGCGCAGACGAATCATGCAACACACGAGCCGACATTAAATACCTGCAGCCTCGCTATCAGATGATCAACATAAAACTGGACAAGTCGGGTGGCCTAACCGAGGCATTGGCCATGATAAGAACTGCCAATCGAGAAGATCTACAACTCATGGTGGGCAACATGCTAGGCACATCCTTGGGCATGGCACCTGCTTTTGTCATTGCACAGTCTTGCAAATTTTCTGATCTCGATGGGCCCTTACTTCAGCAAAAAGACCGCGAAAATCCCCTGATCTATCACAATGATAAGATCGAAATTCCTAGTCGCAAACTGTGGGGGTAGCACCACTCATATCCATCATCATGGCGGCTCGCAATACCGAGCCATATATCGCAGATTGTCTAGAGTCGATCATTGATCAAACCTATAGGAACTGGGAGCTCATCGCGGTAAATGATCATTCGACCGATCGGACTCGCGAGATTCTCGAAGAGTATTCTGCAAAGGACAAACGCATAAAAGTATTCGACAGTGATCGACCCAAACTGATCCCCACGCTCAAGGCCGGGCAAGCTCATGTACGGGGCACCCTCATAAATCGTATGGATTCTGACGACCTGATGCCTCCCGACAAACTGGAGAATCTCTATGCAGCCTGGAAAGAGCATGGCAAGGGAACAATTATCGCCGGTGGCACCGAGCATTTTGTTGATCATGGCGAAGTCGGGGATGGTTTCAAACGCTACGATGCCTGGCTCAATGAGGTAGCTCGCACGGACACACATTTTCAGCAGATCTATCGAGAGTGCGTCATCCCATCGCACTGCTGGCTCATCCATCGAGATGATTTCTTTGCTGTCGATGGCTTTAATCCGGAAATATATCCCGAGGACTATGATTTATGTTTTCGATTTTATCAGGCTGGACTGACCATTGTCGGCATTGATAAAATTTTACACTTTTGGCGTGATCGTGCCGAGCGAATTTCCCGTACTTGGGAAGAATACAAAGACAATCGCTATTTCCAATTAAAGCTGCGTTATTTCTATAAAATAGATCGCGATGTTTCTCGCCCCCTCATTTTATGGGGAGGTGGTCGCAATGGCAAAGACATGGCCAAATTGCTACTCGAAAAGGAAGCAAGCATTCATTGGGTCTGTGATAATCCCAATAAAATTGGAAAGGATATTTACGGGATCAAAATGGAGCACTTTAATAAAATACCCAGCTACCAAAATCCCCAAGTAATGATTGTGGTGACCGCACCTTCTGCTCGCAAAGAAATCACCGATCTTCTTACTTCCTGGGGTAAAATCCCGGTTAGGGATTATTGGTTTTTTGCTTAGGTAATATTATACCTAAACTACAATGTCCGTTTTAAGAGAAACCACTTTCTCGGCTATCGAGATAGTTTATGGCGGAGACGGGCCATTTCCCCCGCTGGCAGGGGTAAGGGGGTGGACCTGTGCCATTACGTAATTTTCAAGTCGCGATGAAGTAGCCCCTTTCCCAATTTAATTGAGCAAGGCACCAGAAGTGACCTGCTCAGCGTCCCAATTGCTTTTACAAAGTGCAAAGATTCCACCCCCTTGATCCCCCGCCAGCGGGGGAAATCTGCGTCTCCGAATCAATGTCCGTCTTAAGAGAAACCACTTTCTCGGCTATCGACATAGTTTATGGCGGAGACGTGCCATTCCCCCGCTGGCGGGGGTAAGGGGGTGGACCTGTGCCATTACGTAATTTTCAAGTCGCGATGAAGTAGCCCCTTAGTAGTCCCAAATTAATTGAGCAGGGCACCAGAAGTGACCTGCTCAGCGTCCCAATCGCTTTTACAAAGTGCAAAGATTCCAGCCCCTTGATCCCCCGCCAGCGGGGGAAATCTGCGTCTCCGAATCAATGTCCGTCTTAAGAGAAACCACTT
>CAJQNM010000686.1 GCA_905479665.1 uncultured Saprospiraceae bacterium | reverse complement strand
TGTGAGTATCATCGGGCATCCCGATTTGAAGGACGCCACACATGACACGCACATTATTTCGGAAGGCATCATCGTGATCCCCAAAGGCACTGTTTTACCCGACGGAACCTCAATCGGCCATAAGGCAGAGAAGACCTGATCGTTGGATTGCGAGCTTTTCGTTTTGTACTTTTCAGCGCTAAAAGAGATCGATGGATGTCCAGGAAATACCAAAGCATGAGGGAAAGTTCAAACTCCCCTCGGAGCTAAATCGCATTCGGGTATTGACTCGTCCGCTCGCCATTCGGAACTATTTGCGTAATCACGAGGTAAAGAAGTTTCATTTGGGATGTGGCCCCAACTACAAAGAGGGATGGCTGAATGCAGATAAATTTGACTCACGGGCAGACATCTATTTTAATGGACATCTCGCCTTTCCCTTTCGGGAGGACACATTTCAGTACATCTATTCAGAGCATACTCTGGAACACATTCGTATGCGCAAGGTGAAGTTTTTTTTGAGTGAGAGCCTCCGCATCCTAAAACCCGGTGGAGTATTTCGGATTTCTGTGCCCGATCTTGAATTATTTGCTCGCAAATACACAGAAAAGGATGAGGCTTTCTTTGCACACTACATGAAAGAGTATGCAGATTTACGCAAAGCCGGCAAAGAAAAATATTGGCTCGTGCGATCTCCAGGTGGTGTACTAAACACCTTAGCCACTCGACATTTTTTTCATCATCGCTGGTTCTACGATTTTGAAACGCTGCAGTCGTGCGCACTTGAACTTGGTTACTCAAAAGTAGATCGTCGCTCATTCGCAAATTCACCAGTCGAAACACTTGGTGCTATGGATCGACAGATCCGAGAAAGTGAGTCGCTGTACATAGAACTCACCAAGTAGTGTGAATCCGAACACCAGCAGTCATAAATGAAACCCCAAAAACCGATCCAGGTTGCTGATAGACCCGCGCTAAAGATATTGATAGTCAGCGACTATCGAGACAAACAGGCTTCGCGTCCTGAAGCAGAGTTATTTATATATATGCATGCGCAGGGTATCGCCATCTCGGTTGAAACGTACCCGTGTTGGTATGCTGATCGAATGGCGGCAGAAGGATTGCCCGTTTCGACAAAGCTCACCACCAAGAAGTTTAGTCCGACGTTCATACGCTATTTACGTCAACGATTGAGGAGGGAGCAGTTTGATATTTTGTATCTCTTCCCCAATCAGGCGATTATTAATGGTCTTTTTTCGGCCATCGGTCACTCGGTAAAAGTCTTTCTCTACAGAGGATATACAGGCAATGTGCACTGGTATGATCCGATCGCCTATCTGAAATTTCTCAGCCCCAGGGTAGACAAAATAATATGCATTGCCGATTCGGTCCGAGTGTGGCTCGAATCTCAGCCCACTTTTAAGAAAGGCAAGGCCGTAACAATTCACAAAGGGCACGATGCGCAGTGGTACCAGGGGCACGATGCACTCGATCTGAATACCTTTTCAATACCGCCTGGAAGTGTGGTCATGGCATGCATGGCCAATGCCCGACCATTCAAGGGCATTCGATATTTGCTCGAGGCAACTTATCAATTGGCTGACCTGGAAAACCTCCACCTTCTCCTCATTGGTCGCGACATGGATGCGAAAGAATTGCAAAGCGTGCTGCGAGATAGCCCCATGCGTGATCGAATTCACCTCACGGGATATCGGAATGATGTCTTGTCCATCTTAAAGAGTTGCGATTTTTTTGTTCTTCCTTCGATCGGCGGAGAAGCCATTACCAAATCACTAATCGAGGCGATGAGCATGGGCCTGCCCGCAGCCATCACAAACATTGCGGGCAATCGCAGCTTGGTCGATCACGAGAAAAACGGATTGGTCGTGCCCATTAAAGATCCTACGGCACTAGCAGGGGCCATCCGAAGATTGGCAACTGACGAATCTCTGCGAAAGGATTTGGGGATAAAAGCGCGTGATCACATTCACACCCATTTTTCCATTGAAGAGACAGTCGAAAAGACACTGAAAGTCTTTTACGATGCACTCTGAAGATTTGCCTTTTACTAGTCTATGCGCTGGTATTGCTTTTCCCCGATGACCAATCCGTGGTGACGTAGTGAGCCCACGTGCGCAATATCAATTTCGCCAAAAACCGTTAGTCCTATTTCATCCGTATCGAGGGTGATACGACTATCTCCAAAACTAGTGACCCTGGTCAGACCTGTCTTCATGGCTTCGGTGTTTAGATCACTTTCCCCAAACAGTCGGTAGCGCAGGACCTCAGAATGGCCTCCTCTAATATCTAGTTTGCACTCGCCATACGCAGTTGCCACCAGTTTTTCCGCATACATTTCATCAATGGTAATCGTAGGCTCACCATACATCTTCAGGCGAAAGCGCTTAGCAAAAATGGGGCCATCGATGTGTACATCCTGTTCTCCCTTGATGACGAGTTTACGCAGATCTTTGTACATCAGATTTACGACAACTTTACCTTCGCCATAAACTCCCTTGCGAGAGTGGTACCCATTGGCTCGTATCTTGTACGACTTTTCCAAAAATTTGGCTCGACGCAAGTAGATGCGCACGGTTTTACCACGCTGATCAATGACCAGCTCATCCTCCTCAATGTCTTGAAAATCTGTAGTCAGTGTATTTTCGTCACCTGGTGTTAGGACTAGATGGATATGTTGGCCCGCTACGATTTGATTGAAATCCTGCAGTGTATGCTGGGCTGGAAGCAATGTAGATAGGCTGATGAAAAGAAGTGAAAGCGCGAACTGATGCATGGTGATTTTTTTAGTATTAATAGTAGAGACGAACCACAGCAAGCAAGGTTGCATCAAATCTTTAAAAAGTCCCCGAATCTACAACTGGTTAGTTAAGACAAATCACTGGAAACTGCAGATCGATTGACTGATTGTAAGTGGCTAGCGGTGTGAGCACTGGCTCAAAATAGCCGTCGAAAGGCAAGATCCCGATCGTCTCCCAGGCATCGTATTCCGAATCTGCGATGAGGGTAATCCAGATTCGACTTTCGTCTTCAGCAACACCAAAAGTTTGGATACGACCCTCTGCCAACCATGTATTCAGCTTGCCAATAGAGTCAGCTATTCCCTCTGTGGGCGCTTGTACTATTTCTATTTCTACGCGATAATACTGTTTCATGATTCTACAATTTTGCTTTCTACCTATAAGACTGTTTACGGCAACATTTCACCTTAGGAATGAGTGTTTTTAACATATAATTAATTTGGTATGAGTGTGGTATTTGTTCCCGTTCTTTGGCAGCTCATGCATGCGCTGGTGAATTTCTTCCGATTGAGCCAGGTGTTTTTCTGCTCATAGGACTAAAAATCATCGACTGCCATATTCGACCCGCGGCAGCATCGTCGGCAAAATTTGGTCTGTAACATGGACAACATTCCCGAAATTTCCAGGACCAAACTTCGTACTCTGCGGCATTAATACGTCCTTTAGAAGCATAGATAACAATCGCGTCATGACTATTCCACAAGCACAAGAAATTCTCTACGAAATGACAAAGTCAGATTCATTGCGGAAGCATGCTCATACTGTTTCGGCGGTGATGCGTGCACTCGCAATAAAGTTTCATGAAGATGAAGAGCAATTTGCAGTGACCGGTTTGTTGCACGACGCAGATTACGAGGCATATCCAGAGGATCATCCCAAAATAATCACTGATCGTCTCAAGACCTTGGGTGAAGAGAAGATTGCCTATGCTATTGCAGGGCACTATACCCCTTGGGGTGTGCCACGGCTGAGTATGCTGGACAAGTGCATCGTTGCAGCAGATGAACTAACTGGGTTTATTGTGGCGGCCAGCCTCATTCGGCCTGCTG
Organism: uncultured Saprospiraceae bacterium; assembly: GCA_905479665.1. Lineage (GTDB taxonomy): Bacteria > Bacteroidota > Bacteroidia > Chitinophagales > Saprospiraceae > CAJQNM01. Next base: position 583 of record CAJQNM010000686.1, on the reverse strand, counting down.
GTTTAGAAGGAATGAAAGCCAAATCCGTTCGAAAAAAGCTGAAGACGAAAACATTTGCTGCAAAGGTAGATCGTGCTGAGGTACAGCGGGGTGTGGATCTGATCGGTATGGATCTAAATGAATTAATCACCCTGATCATTGATGTACTCTGGCAAAAGAGGAAGGATCTGGGACTTGTGCAGCAGTAGTAACCGACCACAGCCTCGATCCATTCAGAACAGCTACTGGACGAACTTGGAATGCACTGAACGGAATGCTTGTAGTACAGGTCACTTCAGGCATTCCGTTTTCTTCGATGTTTGCAAAAAATAAGAACTTGCACACATCGAGAATGAAAAAGCTAACAGCTATTCCGACTGCACAAGACCTGCAAATGGCGCATCAAGCAATAGCTAAGTATGTTCACAATACACCTACGCTTCGTTCAGGATCCATTGACGAATTACTTCATGCTGAGATTTATTTCAAATGTGAGAATTTTCAAAAAGTAGGGGCCTTCAAAATGCGCGGTGCAAGCTGTGCGGTGGCCAGTCTTTCTGATCAAGAAAAAATCAAAGGGATAGCCACGCACAGTTCGGGCAAC
>CAJQNM010000685.1 GCA_905479665.1 uncultured Saprospiraceae bacterium | reverse complement strand
TTTCAGAGCCAACTCCGCTTCTCGCTTTTTCAACTTCTGCTTTGAATAATACCATTGAAACAATCCACCAGCCAACAATAATATACCCATAAAATACACGGCATTTAATGCTCGCAGTCTTTGCTGCCTTTCGATTTCGAGTTTCTGAATGGCTATTTCCTTCTCCTTTTCCTCCGTTTCATATCTCGCCTCAAACTCCGCCAGCTGACTATTGAGATCATTGGTGTACAGAGAGTCTGAAATTTCTCGGTGCAACAATAAATAAGAGTACGCTTCGCGGTGATTTCCCTCCATGGCCAAGGCCGTTGAAATAAGATCATACGCCTGTTGCAAATAGGATTCGTGGCCCGTGCCTTTCAATTCGTCAATATGGTTTTCGAGCATTGAAATAGCTTTGGCAGGTTCGTTACTCTTAATATACAGGTCGGATAAAAGAGTGGAAACATCCAGAATATTACTTCTCAAACCCATATCCTGAGAAATCGCAAGCGCTCTTTCCAAAGACCCTTTGGCATCTTCAAATTGACGCCACGAATTGTACTGAAAATACCCGAGGGTCTTGTACGCATAGGCTAGCATGCGCTGGTTGTTTGTCTCTTCAGAGAGCGCAATAGCCTTACTCAAGTAATCCGCCACTGAATCACGGTCGTCTATCAAATGGACAATGGAGGTATACAAGGCAAGCTGGTTTCTTGCTATTGGCTTTCTTTTTAGTATCCGGTCTGCGCTCAGATAGGCTCCCTTTGCTCCTGCAGGTCTTCCCAGCTTACGTAGCAGGTGACCAAGATTTATCAAGCCGGCAGACCACTTGGCTGTATCATTCAGTTCAGAGGCTTTGGTGATAACCAGGTTGTAGAGTTCAAGTGCTTCATCCAGGTCGTTTCCTTTTGAATGGATGTTGGCCAATAAGGTATAGCCTTTCAAGGCCTCTGCGGTCATTTCAGTCTCCTCGCACAGCTTTATGCATTGGCGGCCAAGGATGGTGGCGGTGTCTATATTCCCCAATCTGTAGTTGCCCGCAGCCATTAGATAAAGTGACTTGCCCAATCCTTGTTGGTAGCTGGCAGCTTGCGACAGTCTTCTTGCTTCGCCAGCAATCGAAACGACCATATTGTAGTCTGAGCTTAAGAAACCATCGGAGAGCTTGACCAGCGAATCTATGCGTGAAGTATCGTCGGAGATACGTTCGGTCGAGCGGATAATAGAATCTGCCTTAGTTAGGAAGTCATCCCGCCCGCCTTGCTGTGCAAGAGCGTGCCCATACAGCAACAACCAACCCAGCAGGAGCAAGGACGATCTAAATGGGCAATGACGAGACATGGGCTCCAGAATTATGATACATACTAAAGATAGGTCGATTTCCACCTTTCCATAATTGCACGCTGGCCCAGCGCATTTTTAGAAAAAAAGAAAACTGTAAGTCATTGAAAATCAGCTAGTGCCGATTAGAGCAAGAGCATGTCCGATTACCATAATAGTAAACGAGGCGTCACCACCGATATTTATGACAGCTAAAAAAGATACATCAATCCGGCACTAAATCGCATACCATGAAAATCGTCACTTTAACCCTATACCTGGTATTGATATCAACGGTCCTCTTTTCCCAAAGTATCGCCTCCCGATCTATTGGGGCCGCTGGTCGTACACCCGATACTTCGAATACTCCGTCACTCCACTGGAATGTTGGTGAAGTTGTCATCGGTTATGTTCAAAACGACAATGCACTTAATCAAGGCCTTTACCAGTACCTAGACCTAAGTACGGCCGTTGAAGATCCGGCCTTTAAGTACGACCTCGCAAACGCATGGCCAAACCCAACCCACGGCCAACTTAACATCTCTAACGAGAGCAGTACGCGGATCGAAATACACCTTCTGGATCAGGAAGGAAGACTCCTGAAAAAGTTTGCAGACCTACACGCAAATCAATCAACGCTGTACGAAGTAAGTTCACTGGTGCCAACTCAATATTATCTGTTGGTCTCAGACCGAAAAGGAAAAAACCAAATCATCAAATTCCAAAAAATATGATTAACGACCGAACAACCATTATTCTGGAAAACCAAATTAAAATCATGAAAACAATATATTCTATCGCAGCCCTATTTTTTGCCATTTCACTCTTTGGGCAGACCCCGGCACTCATGAACTATCAAGCCATGGCCCTGGATGAAAATGGTAGTCCGCTAAGAAATTCAACTCTTGGAATAGAAATACGACTCATCGAAAGCACATCAAATGGGCCGGTGATATACACCGAACAGCACAATGTGCTGACCAGCCGCGAGGGTATATTTAGCCTCAGAATAGGCGAAGGCACTGATAGTACAGGTAGCTTGGGAAGCGCTTTTTGGGGACAGAGTACGTACTGGCTGGCAGTTTATATGGATGTAAATGCGAGCGGAAACTATGCACATATGGGAACCGAGCAACTTGTCTCTGTACCTTACGCCATGCATGCACAGACCGTAGAGATGGTTGATGATGCAGATGCAGATCCCATAAATGAAATTCAGGATTTAAATATCAACCGGAATGGAAGTGTGGTCGAGTTGGGAATATCCCAAGGTGGAAACGGGGTCACCTTTGGCATAGCTGACGATGACGCAGACCACACCAATGAACTGCAGACCCTCTCTAAATCTGGTGATACGATTCAGCTTTCTCACGGCGGAGGTCTGGTATTTGATGAAGTGGATGATGCTGATTCCGACCCTGTCAATGAACTGCAGACCCTCTCCAAATCTGGTGATACGATTCAGCTTTCTCACGGCGGAGGTCTGGTATTTGATGAAGTGAATGATGCCGATTTCGACCCCGCGAACGAAATTCAATCTCTTTCATTAATCAATAAAGAACTTAGCATCTCCAGTGGCAATAGCATTGATCTATCAGCTATTGGCTCTCCCTGGAAAAAGGACAATCAGAATATCTTTTTCGATAATGGACGAGTTTCCATTGAGGATCCAGTGCTAACCAATGAGGCATGGATATGGCCATTCTCTTTTAATATCAACGCCAACGGCAATAAGACCTCTTTGTTCTCAGACTATTTGAACTTTGAACCTTCTCCAAACAACGGGAATATGGGGGCGGAATATTCCAACCGTGGCTTTCTCCTATGGGACCGCATAAATCAGATGAAAACGGACCGTGTACGCCTGGATCATGGCGCACTGAAGTTCCTTCATGGTCACTTTGGACAATATGGAGCCAATCGATTGCAATTTAATGATGGCGGTAATTCATCTAATCTGACAGCTGCTGGTTTTTCCATCTTCACTGGAACCAACCCAATGACAGCTGCACGCAGGACAATAATCGATAGCAGTGGCGTGCACTTATTCAATGGGATCGGTCGGCAAATATCTGCCTTGACCAAAGACCAAGATTCTGGCAATGGCAAGTTGGAGTTGCTCAATGGTACAAACGGCGAACGACTAGCGTTCCTGGGGGACTTGTCCTTCTGGCCCGGTGCCGGCATCTTAGCGCTTTTCCACAAGGATGATACAAGGGTGTCACTTAGTGCAGCAGGTGGTGTAGGCACTGCATTCTTCTCATCACCAAATGGCACTGATAATGTTCGGGTCGGGAGCAGCAGTACCGACAACAACATGGGTCAAATAACACTGTTGGATGACCAAAATAACGTGGGCCTCCTGCTCCTTGGCAGCGGGTATGTCCGCGGAGAAACTATAGAGGGTAGCCAAATTGTGGTTGAAAGTGCAAACTCCCCCAAAGTCACTCTCGATGAAGAACCGTTGACCGGGGCGGGTAGGATTGAAGTATATGGTCAAAATGGGTCTTTAAACTTTGCCACTGGGGCAGTAAATCCAGGCGGCATCAATGAGGGCCGGCTAGATGTATATGAC
>CAJQNM010000684.1 GCA_905479665.1 uncultured Saprospiraceae bacterium | reverse complement strand
TAGCCTTTTAGGTCGATCTTCTCGGCCTGATCCCCTTGTACTCGATTCCGTTTGATTTGCTGGACGACTTTCCCCTGAGCATCAAAAATGTCAATCTCGACGTCTTCGTACTCTTCTACGGTATAATTTAATAGCACAGTTGAGGCGGCAGGATTTGGCGAAGCCGGATGGAGGGTGATCCCCGCGTGGTGGATGAAGGCATCTGTGCTAGTGGCATCGGGAAAATCCACAACGGCCTCAATAAAGAGGTCGATGTTTGCTCCCCACCCATCTGCACTGGAGTATTGCAACCAGGTTCCGTCGTCCCACTTCTCCCAGGTGTCGTCACCCGATCCGCATTCTTCATCCGTACTGTAGAGAGATACGGTATCCATGCTCTCATACAGCGCTGTAAAATCAATGTTAAGGAGGAATTTAGGGTCATTTAAAACCATGTTTGCATCGGGAGGAAAAACAAAAACAGTAGGGTAGATAAACGAGTCGGGGATGACTAGTTCGCTGACCTTGACGGGGTCACTCACGATGATCAGATCTGCCGGTTTTCCGTCTGCATCTAGCGTGTAGACCTCCGCTGTGAGATTGCCGTCACCAACGATAGCCGGAGTATTAAAAAAACCGATCCCAGCGACGACCGTGTAGTTGTCACTCGTCTCGAAAGTGAGTACCTGGGCTCGACCCTGATCACCAAAGCCGTTGTTTCCGGTAAAGAACCCCCAAGTATCATTGATCCCGAAATCAAATGCAGAACCACTGCAATCGTCATCATTGGTTGGGAATGAAACGAGCTCTTGTGCCTGACCTCTAGCGAAGTCCGCTTCTTGCACCTTTTTTTGTGCTGATTTAGCTTCTACCTTATGCGAGTGAAGTTTTTGAGCGGATGCTTCAAACACTAGAAAACATAATAAGAACAATGGTGCAATAGCCTTCATCTTTATAATTTTCTTTGAAAGTACAAACTATCTCAATAACAACCTTGGAGTTTTCGATCCTAAAAGATTCGTTATTTTTCGCATTCAATTGCCATATGAAGATCGCCTCTAAATTTCTTATCGGATCCCTCTTGCCTGTGCTGATCCTATCTGCATGCAGGACAGAAAAAACCTACGTCACTGATGTGGATGAACTGATCGGCGTCTTTCAAGATAAGTTTGCCCCGGATCGTCGAGTGGCCATTTTTGATCTGGCGGCCAAATCGGTACAAGACACAGTGCTTTTGGTTGGGGAGACCAACCTTAGCATGGCCTTTCAAGAGCTGCGTGATACGCTGCTACGAAGAGGGATTCCATTTCGGGATAGTGTAGCTGTCTTGCAATCGGTACCTGCCTTGGTCAATGTGTCTGTCTGCAATATAAGAAGCAACCCAAAGCACTCAGCTGAGTTAGCGACACAGAGCTTGCTGGGCACGACGCTTGGTATTTTGAAAAAGGAAGGCAGTTGGTATTATGTGCAGACGCCCGATGGCTATCTCGGGTGGTTGGACGGAGGTGGCCTGGAGATTCCGTCACAAGCCAATTTCACCCAGTGGTTACACAGTGAAAAAATAGTCGTCACCGCACCCTTCGCATTTGTTACTTCGTCACTGGATGGCAGTAATGTTTCGGATGTAGTCGAGGGCAACATTATGCGACTACTGGGTAAGCAGGGGCGCTTCTACCAAGTGGCACTGCCGGATGGGCGCGCTGGTTTATTAAATCAGAGTTCTGCGGTTTCCTATCAGGGATTTATCGAACGAGAGCCAATCCTAGAAAATATTTTAGCCAAGGCCCATGAATTTTTAGGCAGACCATATCTCTGGGGTGGTACCTCTGGAAAAGGAATGGACTGCAGTGGATACACCAAGACCGTGTTTTATCTCAATGGACTGGAATTGCCCCGAGATGCGAGCCAGCAAGTACATGTAGGTGTCGCAGTTGATACCGATGAATCATTAAAGAACCTTCAGCCGGGGGATTTTCTTTTTTTCGGACGAAAAGCGAGTGCGGATCAAAAAGAGCGGATCACTCATGTAGCTATTTATTTGGGAGATGGAAAAATGATCCACTCTTCCGAACGTGTGCGGATCCAGAGTTTGCGGAGAGGTGATCCTGATTTTGTCGAGCATCGCTTAAAAACCCTGGTGCGGGCAAAGCGAATGCTACGGAATATTGGGGAAAATGGAGTTAGACCTTTGCAGGAGCATGAGAAATATGCCCTCCCTGCAGTTGTCGAATCCTAGAAACATTGTTTTCGATTACGCTTCAATTCTGGGGGCTGATAAATGAAAATATTTGCCCTGCATGCCATCTAAGCGTTGCTGTAGCAGTTGAAAATTGCTAAACTTATTCTTCCCCATAGCCCGGAATATTTAAACCCAAAATAATGTCATGTTCTGCTATTTGCAAATCTCCATCAAGTAAAACGCGCAGTACACCACTGCCGCCTCGATTTTGCTGGGCTAGACGGTAGCTCGTGCCAGCCAGTTTATCATCATCAAAAACAAGCCCATCAAGCCAGTATGCTTGATAGCCTTGCTCTTTGATCGCTGGGTGGATATGTGCTGGTTCTGATGCTTTGGGATATGGTGCTGGCCTTACAGTATAAATGGAGTAGTGTCCATTTTGATCAGATTTTACCCAGCCGCGAATGTAGCCGTGGCGATTCACCCTGGGATCAAGTCCATCCTGAACGGCATAGTGGCCTGATACATCGGTATGGTAGTAGTACACAATCACATCAGGAGCAGGTGTTTTGCCATCTTTCCGGTAGACCGTCCCGGTGACCAATAGCTTTTGTCCTTCTTGAGCCCAACCGGGACTCGTATCGATTGCATTGATATTTTCGGGCATGCCGAAATAGAAAAATTCCCTGTTTTCAAATGGGCCACCGACCTTTTTATCTTCTGTATTTTCGGTCAGCTGGGCCTTGCAGCTGGCTGTGAGCAGAAGAGCCATAATTAGTACTAGGTATTTTGCAAGCATAGCACTACTAAGATGCAAGTTTAGGCTGGGACGGTGGCTCACTCTCGGATCGCATCGACCGGATTACTCATTGCTGCACGAGCGGATTGGGAGCTGACGGTAATAAAAGCAACAATCAGCACCGTTGCACCACTGGCGAGGATGATCCACCACGGAAAGTTAATCCGGTAGGCAAATTCTGCGAGCCAGTCTTTGAGGACATACCAGGTAAGTGGTGCGGCAATAAGCATCGAGATGAAAATGATAAATACAAATTCTCTAGAAATCAGGGACAGGATTTGAGTGACACTTGCGCCTAAGACCTTGCGGATACCTATTTCCTTAAAACGTTGTTGAGTGAGCAAAGCAGCCAACCCCAGCAATCCAAAACAAGAAATAAATATTGCTAAATAGGAGAAATATGACACTATTTTTCCGAGACGCTCTTCTGCAAGATAAGCCTCTGCCAGAGACTCATCGAGAAATGAATATTCAAATACCTTTTCAGGAAAAAATTCTTTCCACTGGGCTTCAATAAATGCCAGCGTGCCCGGAATTTCTCCTGCTTGGATGCGGGCAGAGAAATTTGAGAAAGATCCCGGGCGGACCTCCAGAATCAAGGGGTCGATGGCCTGGTGAAGACTGTTGTAGTGAAAATCTGCCAGGATGCCGACGACTAGTCCTTCCTTGCCCTCAAGTGTCATCGCCGATCCCAATGCCTCCTCTGGGCTGGCAAAACCCATGGCGGTCATCGCTTGCTCATTGAGCATGAAGGAGCTGGTGTGATCGGTGCCAAAGTCTACATCAAAATCTCGGCCGGCGACCAATTGCAAGTCAAATGTCTCAACATAGTCGTAATCTACGGGTAAGATTCGTGGGAAGAAATTGTCTTCCTGTGGCACATGTTCATTCCAGACATTGCGGGCAATCGCACCAAGACCTGGGGCATTGTAGCCTTGGGTCACTGCCATTATTTTGGGATGTGCAGAGAGTGATTCGTCAAAGCTATTCATGCGTTGTCGAATGCCGGGATCACCCGGTCTGAAAACTGCATTGATATTTCCGCCACTGTTGATCGGCAGATTTACCACCAATTCGTGATTAAATCCCAACGATTGATTTTGCATGTGTCGGATTTGAAGAAAAACAACGACGGAACCGGCAATAAATCCGATCGCCACCACAAATTGAAAGGTGATCAAGGCCTTACGAAACCAGGTGCCCGAGCCAGAGTTGCTTGACAAAGAGCCTCCTCGTAAAACGTGAGCTGGCGAAAATCCGGTCACTACAAAAGCCGGATAAATACCTGCCAACAGCGTGCAAGTGAGTAGAATGCCAACAAAGCTCAGAAACTGCAAGGGTATTTCTAAGGGTGCAAACGTAATTTCAAGACCAGTCAGCGTATTTAGATGCGGCAATGCTACTATGGTCAGTAAAAGAGCTATTAAAAATGCAAATAGACTCAGTAGGAATGATTCTCCAATGAATTGCCGAATGAGTGTGCCACGACGAGCACCCAATATCTTGCGTACACCAATCTGCTTTGCTCGTGTGAGTGATGATGCAATCGTAATATTGATAAAATTAATGGACGCCAGGGCCAATATCATGATCCCAATCGCTAGGAAAAGGTAGAGGTAGTCTATGTTGCCCGCAGGTTTCGGACCACCTTCGGCAGATCGCAAGTGAATGTCTTCGATGGGCAAGAGCGCAAAGGACTGCTTATCACGAAAGCGTTCGTGCCCAAATTCCTGAATAAATTCTTTAAACCTGTCATCTACATTTTTCGGGTCTTGATTCGGATGCAAACGTACGTATGTATACGAATGGGTTGCGATCCAATTATTTTCAAGCACACCTTGCAGTCTTTCCTGAGCGTGTTCTGGTTCGACAGTGACCATTGCCTCGTAAGGTAGCAGCATATTAAACTCCAGGTGCGAATGATCCGGCCATGCTTTCACTACGGATGTAACGTGGTACCCTTCGATGCCCGCCAATTGCAATTCACGTCCGACCACATCATTTGTTCCAAACAAGAGATCTGCGGTATGGTCAGTCAAGACAACTGCCCGCGGACTCACCAGGGCGCTTTCTGAATCACCACTGATGACATCAAAGTCAAAGACATGCGTTGCGGTGGAGTCGACAAAAAATACATCCTCCAACTCGAATTGTGCGTCGCTACCCACAGCGACGACGCTGAGCTCTCGAGAATAAAATCTGGAACAAGCTTCTATTTCGGAAAAATAATCTGCTAGCCGGGGCCCAACCGTGGGCGGAATACGACCGGAATTGATCTCTTCGGCAAGGCTTACGGTGTACTCCACTCGGTAGATTCGGTCTGCCTCCGGTTGAAAAGCATCGTAGCTGAATTCATGCCAACAGTACAGAATGATAAGAAAGCAGCTGGCCATCCCAAGAGCCAGTCCAAGAATGTTGATGAGTGAAAAGGAACGATTGTTGACTAGGTTGCGAAGGGCAACTTTAATTTGATTTAGAATCATAGTTTATCTGCTAGAAGGTGCGAACTGTCTACTGTCCAAATTACTGAAAAAATTCGGACGGATAGATTACCATGCCAGAGATTCCCTCCAATCCATTTGCAATTAAATTCGAGCTCCAGGCAATTTTCATATCGCCAATATCAATTCCTGCAAGTCGACTTCTCCTTTCAGAGCCATTTTTTTGCGTATCCGATAGCGAGACTTCCATACTCCCTGGTCAGTGATGCGCAATATATTTGCAATTTCTTTGGATGATAGATTCATGCGTAGCAAGGTAATCAGTCGCATCTCACTATGCGTGAAAGAGCCGTATACGTGTCGCAGTTTTTCTGTAAACTCAGGATGAGCTACTTTGAATTCCTGGACAAATTGCTTCCAATCTTCTCGGTCTAGTTGATCGAAGGAGATCATCTTTTTTATACGGTCAGTAGTTTTTGACATGGATCGATCAGCGTGGTTGGAAAGAGATTGGACTTCGTTTTCTAATTCTTGAAGAAATTCATTTTTACTCGCGAGTTGTTTGACTCTACCTGAAAGTTCTTGTTGCCTAAAATCAACTTCTAGTTTTAGATTTTTTTGTTTTTCTTGACTGAGTTCTTGCTCTCTTAGAAATATTTCGCGATCCTTTTTACGCTTCAAGATTTGATTATATATGACTAAAGAGCCCGATAGTAGCGACAGTATCAGGCCTATAGCCAGCATGCTCCTTTTGTTGCGATTGGTCTCTTCGTTTGCGCGAAGTATTTCGATTTCTTGTTCTTTTCGGAAGGTCTCATATTGAGCCTCCAGCTCGCGCATCTCCTCTATCCGCTCCAAATCAAAAATAGAGTCTCGTTGCTTATCAGCTTCTAAGATCCATTCCAAAGCCTCTTTATGGTGGTCTCTCCAATAATTTGTTTGAAATAGGGCATAAGCCGATTTTTCAGCGCCTCTAAGGAATCCGTGCCTTATGGATAAATTGTAGGCAATTTCAGATTCCTTGGCCGCGAGATCGTAGCGATCCAGACCTCTATATGCAATAGCTTTCCAATGATGGAGTGTAACTAGATTGGCAATATCTCTTTCATCAAGTAACGGTTGGCATTTTTCGAAAAGAGCGAGCGCTCTGGAATGTTGACCTTGTCTGACGTGAAGAACACCGTAACTGAGTTCTGCCTGACTTACATAATCGACTTCCGAAAAGGAAGCATAGTGTACTAGTTTTTGGTAGTAGGATTCAGCCATATTCAAGCTGTCAATCGCAATATAGTTGTTGAGCAATGCCCCATAGCTCTCTATGATTTGGGTCGTATCCTTAGCTTTCAGAGCCCGGTTTAATAGCTGTATATTTTCATCCACTGCTTTGGCACGTTCTCCACTGAGGTTGTAGTAGTCGGCCATATATCTATGGAGCCCGTTCAGTCCTTCTGCAACCCTCTTTGATTCATATATTTTCTTGGCTTCGTCTATACATTGGATATATTGTACGAAATCACCTTGATCCCCTCGCACGCTACCGATTTTAAGAAGAATATTAGCCTCGACAAGATCATTGCTTTCGCGTTGCGCCTCTCTAAGCAATGGATCCAGATAAGATATTGCTCGATCAAAGTCCCCGTTGTTTTGATGAATAGCGGCCAGATGGCTAAAGAGATTCATTTTAGATGGTATCGAATCGAGGAGCCTTGCTAATTGTTCGGCTTCATTAGCCAGAATAGAGGCTTCTGCACTTTCCCTGAGCTTAAAGTGACATTTGGATGATACCATCAGCATATGGATCATTTTCAGAGTATCTCTTTCTTGTCTGGCCAGTTGTAGTTGCGGTGTAACTTTTAATATCGTGGTTCTGGGTCTAAGGTTAATGTTTTGCTCTACCAATTTGGACCCTTTGTCAGTCGTGTTCTCTTCATATTTTTGAGCTGCCAGACAGAGCGGTAGTATTAAGAAGGTCCAAATAATCGGGGACCATCTACTACTACTACTACTACTACTACTACTACTACTAGTATTGGACTTTGATTTGACTAAATCTATTTTAGCGCTCATATTCTATAGGCACAGTATCGTTTCTTGTAAATCTATATCTGCCGCTAAGCCCATTTTCTTTCGAATTCGATAACGTGATTTCCACACTCCTTGATCCGATATGCGGAGGATATTGGCAATTTCTTTGGAGGCGAGATTCATTCTTAGAAGAGTGATCAAGCGCATTTCACTGGGAGTGAATTTATTAAACTGTTGATATAGATTATCAACAAAATCTGGATGTGCTATTTTAAATTCTTCGACAAATTGTTTCCAATCTTCTCGACTTGGCTGGTCATTATTTATCATGGTACTAATGCGATCCGTTGTATTCACCATTCCCGCGCTCAGGGTGGTTGACAGTTTCTTGACTTCTGTTTCGAGTTCATAGAGTAATGCGTTTTTCTTCGCCAGTTGGAGGGCCTTGGTAACTAACTCGCGTTGTTTGAAATCCAATTGCTTGCGAAGGCTATTTTGTTTTACGATTTGAATGTTCTGTTTTTTAGTATACAAGTCTTTATCCTTTTTTCTTCTAATAGCAATGCTATTGATGACTAATATGCCGGAGAGAATAGATAGTACTAGCCCAATGATCAATAGGATCATTTTACTTTTTACGGCCTCCTCTTTGGTCTTTAGGATTGTTAGTTCTTGTTCTTTGCGAAATGTCTCATATTTTATTTCAAGCGCCGTCATTTCTTTTCGGAGCGATTCGACATAAATAGAGTCTCGATGTTCTGAGGATTTTAAATACCAGTTTAATCCATCTTGAAAATTGTCGCGCCATACGTAGGTTTGGTACAAGGTATAAGATGATATCTCCGCTAGTTTTTCATAGCCTTTTTCTACAGCGAGATCATATCCCCTCTTGGAGGAAACTGCAGCCATATCGTATTGATCTAGACCGCGATGGGCAATAGCTACCCAGTGATGAATAAAGACAAGTCGCCTAAAATCATCGCGTTCTGAAAAGTAATCAAGGCAATCCTCCAGCAGTTTTTTACCCCGAGTGTACTGTGCATGATTGATCAAGGCTGCACCGTAGTTCAGTTGAGCTTTCTTATTTATGGGAATTTCAACATGTTGAGAGATTGCTTGAATCTCTAAAAATTGATCTTCGGCCAGATTAATATTACTTAGCGCGTATTCTGCCAAAAGATTTTGCCTCGCAAAAATAATTGAAACAGTATCCTTTAATTCAATCGCCGCATTGAGTGCATGGATCGCTTCTTGTGTAGATTTTTCATGTTCTCCAGTGAGGTGGTAGTAGTTCTTCATGTAGATGTGTAGTTCTTGCTGCCCCCTGTGGTCATTTAGTTCCTTAATCAATTCATCAGCTTCACTGATAACCTTGATACACTCATCAAATGCCCCAAGATTTCCCAGAGCATAGCTTTTTTTAAGCAATACTTGCCATTGTCTTTCACGATCTTGCAGTGATTGAACAATGTTAAATGCCGTATCTAAATGTTGACTAGCACCTTTAAAGTCTGCACGTAGCTGTAACATGTCGGCATATCCGTGATGCCAATTGTAATGATTGATTGAATTTTTATCGGCTGTATTTAACCATTGTCTAGACCTATCCAAGTGAGTTTGGGCAGAGTCAGCGTTCAGGAGAATTTCTTCACATTGAGCCAATAGATACAAGGACTGAATTATCGCAGATGTGTCCCGATCTACAAGACTCTGTTCAAGTATTTTTTTCAGTTTTACTGCGGTTGTAGTCGGTCGAATAGTGGCTTCATAAAAATATCTTTCAATGAGCGAATCGGAAGTCTCTGGGATGCCATATGCAAGAACAATGGAATGCCAATGACATATCGATAGTAGAATGGCAACAAATCTCTTAACCAAGCTAAATTTGGTACTCCGCCTCATGACATTGAGTTGTTGAGAGAAGATAGCTATTTTTTACTATCATTTGTATCTCGTTGAAGCATTTAGATTTCGTCAGTTGTTATTTATTGTCAAAATCCCATTCATGCTTTTTCAAACCGATTTGATTTAGGCGGACAACAGGATAGAGGGAAATGATTACTCATTGATACAGCTTTTCGTATTCACTTGCAGCGACGCTCCAGCCTCTACTTCAAATCCGGGCATGAGCTCAATCCTATTTGCCGCATTAAATTCAAGATTTTCTACATTGCTTCCGGTTACTACTCCTGATGCAGAAAGTATTTGATCAGCGTTAAATATGGTTTGGTGGTGTGGACTAGCTAAGTGTGTTGCATCGATGGTTATGGAGGGTTCGCAATCTTTGAAGCCACACGCGAGTTGGTCAAAATCAAAGACATTTGCGTCACCACACTGTAGATTGGTTGAGAATAGATTTAGTTGAGCCCAACCTATATTGTTATTTTCATGTATCTCATCGCAAATCGTATTGTCTGGATCCAATCGGGCGTAAATTCGTGGCAATCGAGTTGCATCTTCAGGTATCAGCCAGCGAAATTCAACGATTTCGCTTCCTTGCTTGGCAAGGGCCTCCTCAGTCATCACATAATCTAAGCCCTCGACATTGGTCATTCTGTTCTGTTCGGATGTGGGATCGCAGATATACAAGCCAACTTTTATCGGATCCGATGTCGGCTGCAGGGACCAGTTATTGACGTTTACAAAAATGCTTATGATGTCACCAGACTTGGGATCGTTATCGGAGAAGAAGATGGATTTACTTTTATAACGTTCATTGGTTCCTATGTTTTTACCTTTTTCAGGATCGTACTTAAATGGTAGGTTTAAAGCGGGATCAGGATTACCTCCATATTTCATTTGCCACCAGGTCGGATCACCAGCAGAAGTAATGGGCTCTGTCTCGTAGTTTAGAACCAGAGCACCACTTTTTGCCCAGTAGAAGATAGGTGTCACCCAATAATCTGTATTGGCATAGTTGGGGTTCAACCAACCCAAACTGGCTCTAACCTTTATTGCCTCTGACACCGATGTGAAGTGTGTGGATAATTCTGAACTACTATAAGATCCTTTAACATCCAAAGTGGCTTCTGCTCCTATACCGAGAAACTTTTTCCCGGCTGTGGCCGAAGCAGAGATATCGAGAGAATGGTGTTTTGAGGTTTGGACAGAATTGCTTGTGAATTCTGAATATGACACCTCAAAGGTCCCTGAGGGTAAACTTGTGTTGCTGGATGGATTAAGCTGACGACTTATGAAGTGGATTTTTTCACTTTCTGCTTGTTCAGTATTGTTATAGGATAGAATATTGTGGATCTCATGGCTTGGCAGATATCCATCTTCTTTTTTAGTGCTAGACCACACTTTTCGTTTCCTGCCAGGAGAAACACTTAGGATATAGCCGACCAAGGTGTCTACCGACTTGTAAATGGGGTATTCCCAGACATCATAGTCAACTACAGAGGCCAGGACTTTGTCATCATTTGAAGAAAGCACAACGTCTGTGGATGAGATCGATATGGTTTCAGACGATCCCTTGTACCTGGAGAAGCCGCCACCATATTTTTTTTCCACGCTTGCTTTTGCTTTACCAAATGGTACAGAAACTTCTAAGGAACCATTGATGCTGGTACTCCAAGAAGATCGTATTTCAGACTCTGCTGAAAAGCTCAAGGTTGCTTCTTTTTCATAGCTTGCCGAATAGTGGGAGCAGTCTCCCCCATTAAAACAGTCATTGATATCAAAATTTGTATTGTCAAATCGGTCAAAATGAATTGGTGGCGCATTCAGTATAACTAAAGGATGTTGAAAATCAGTTTGCTTAAAAAAACGGCCCTTTCCTATACTTATATTTCCTCCATCGAAATCACCCAGCACTAGTGCACTGGAAAGAGGTCCGTAATCTGAATTGGGAGCGGGATCATGGATTGCTCGATAGTCCCTGGTAGTTATACTGAGGTTGGAAGTAAACGGAAGGTTGTATTCGTAAATCCCAACTCTGTAGAACGGACCATCAGGCTCTAGCTGGTGAATAATCAGTTCTTTTTTACCATCCTGATCTAAATCGTTTAGAAAAGCCGGAGTGGGATCGCCGTTTCCAAAATTGTAATAGGGTGTGATTGCTTGATTCAAGCCCATCGTAGCATTTTGAATATCTAAGGTGTCTTCAAAAGCCCAAGTAACTAAACGAGCACCACCCAATAGGACGAATTCATCCTGCCCATTTCCTAGTACGTCACCAGCCATGACCGACATGTATCGAAATGTGCCCCAACCACTTAAGTCTCCCCACGAATCTGAGCCTACAAAATTTATTTTTTCGAATACATTGGGAATGGTTTCTCCTGAAGTTGTTCCGAACGAAGTGTCAACGGCTTGGTAAATGTATCCGAATAAGCTGTAATCATTTGGCCCATAGTATCTTATAATACCTATACCCAGCTCTTCAGCGACATCTCCATCAAAGTCACCTGAACAAACGCCTATAGCGTAAACGTTTGCAATTGCCGTGTTGAAATTAAGTACTTTATGGTTTAAAATAGAAGTGCTGTTTCCATCGTATTCTAAGATATTCAGTACGAATTCATCCGAACCATTAACCGATTGTGGGGCGGTAATGACTATTTCGAACTGCCCATTCAAATCCAAATCACTCAGACACGCTGCCCATTTCTTATTTGCTTCTGCAAGAGGAAGTTGAAAGCTATTCTTTTCTTCAAGTCCATCTTCATTGGCATTTAGGCCAAATATCTCTATGGAAAGAAATACTTCATTGCTCCCATTTTTTTCCAATTCATGAATAAGAATTATTTCCTCCCAGTAGGAGGTATCGACATTTCCAGAAAGTAGAATGGGCATTGCATCAGGATTGGTAACCGTACTTGAAATGACATTCGGATACTTTTCTATAAATTGTAAGCTAGTCAATTGCTCGGTTCTCAGCATATAGTTTCCACTCTGGTTCAGCCCAATGAGAGTCATTAATTCATCTGTCATATCCCCATCTAAATCTCCAGCTGCGCCGGCAGTGTTGCCCAGTTGATTCGCAGCCGGGTCTATTACATCGTATTCTAGGCGATGTAAACTATCGAATGGTTCATCTAAGAAGTCGTAATAGAATCTTCCGAATTCTGGTGTGTAGATTTTGGTCCAATGGAAGACCAATTCATCCGATTCTTGAAGATCTCTGAAACCTGCCATGGGTTCGCTTCCTAAGAAGTAGCTGGCATTTTTATATTCCTGACCGATGGCTAGAGTTGAGATGCAGAGGATGCCTAGTAGAAGTTGTAAATTTTTCACAATTGATTTTTTTTTGAAAGGGGTTACGAAGAGAATTCTAAAATCGGGCGTACAGGTCCCGTCTGCTACCTTGCTTGAAAAATACCGGACTCAAATGCACTGCGAACCAAGTGGGCTACATTCACCGCATGGAGTTTCTTAAACAGGGACTTGCGATGGGCTTTAATGGTGTTCGAGCTGATGTACAATGCTTGTGAAATCTCGGGAGTGGAATAGCCAAAGGATAGCAATTCAAGGACTTCAAGTTCTCTCTTAGATACTTGGTTGGTCGGATTATGCAGGAACATCGTTTTCATATTCTCTATGATTTTTTGATTGATGCTGCAATATGACATTAGGGAAAGGATGAAGTCAAAAAAAGGACTAGGACAAAACTAGGACAGGAATGCAAGTGGTTGATAATGAGGCGTATAAGTTTTACTCACCAATGCACTTACTGAAATCTCAGCGGATGGAAATCCAAATCAAGGCACGAGTTACGGATGCTCCCGTTTTCCTCCAAGGCGTTTTAACGCCTTGCTGATTTTCGCGAGCGAGCGGGTTAGATCCGCACCTTCCTTGGACAAATCGGGTTGCGGATTGGATCCGCGAAGTCCTTTGTAGGATTTCAAAGTAGCACTCAGGTAAAGAGAGGTTGGGCCCTTGTAACCAAAAGTGTGAAACTGCCATTTGTACTGCAATCTAGCCAAATGGTCAGTCGTAAGCTTATTTTTGAAAGTCTCCTTTTTAATTCCAATCTTAAGAGCTGAAGAATACGGCAATTATGGCAAATCTCAATACAAGAGCGACCCAACAAAAGACCTACGATGCCATTGTGATCGGATCGGGCATCAGTGGAGGATGGGCGGCAAAAGAACTTTGCGAAAAGGGCCTGAAAACGCTTGTCCTGGAGAAGGGGCGCATGGTGCAGCACATCAAGGATTATCCCACGATGAATGATGAGACGTGGGACTACGAGTTGCAAGGAGCTCCTACCGCTCAGGAAAGAGAGCAACATCATGTCATGAATTCGGTGGGATGGCTGGGTAAAGCCAATATGCACTTCTACGCCAATGACCTGGATAATCCGTACACGGAGACCAAGCCGTTCATCTGGATCCGCGGGCATCAGGTGGGAGGCAAGTCGCTCATCTGGGGCAAGCAATGCTACCGCTGGAGTAAAATGGATTTTGAAGCCAATGCCACAGATGGACATGGAGTAGACTGGCCGATTCGGTATCCAGATTTGGCTCCGTGGTATACCTATGTGGAGAAATTTGCCGGAATCAGTGGTCAGGCCCTTGGTTTACCACAATTGCCTGACAGTCATTTTCTCCCACCGATGGAGTTAAATGCCGTGGAGTCTCACCTTAAAGAGAAGATTGAATCCAACTACGAGGCCCGCTATCTCACCATCGGAAGAGCGGCTCACCTAACCGAGCCTCTAAATGGGCGAGGAAAATGCCAGCATAGAAATCGCTGCTCGCGGGGATGTCCCTTTGGAGCCTATTTTAGCAGCAACGCGGTGACACTACCTGCCGCAGAAGCGACTGGAAATTTGACGATCCGACCGCACTCGGTGGTGGAGTCCATTATTTATGACGACAAGAACGGCAAGGCCACTGGCGTAAGAGTGATCGACGGCGAAACCATGGAGGTGCAAGAATTTTCTGCACGGATTATTTTCGTCAACGCATCCGCGATGAGTTCGACCGCTATTTTAATGCGCTCGGTCTCGGATCGATTTCCCAATGGTTTTGGCAACGACAGTGGTGAGCTTGGGCACAACTTGATGGACCATACCTACAAGGTTGGTGCGATGGGTAATATTGATGGGTTTGACGATCAGTTTCCCGATGGCGGGCGTCCGAATGGTATTTATATTCCACGCTATCACAATATTGACAAACGTTCCACCACAGATAAATTCGTTCGCGGTTTTGGCTACCAGGGCAGTGCAGGAAGAGCGGGTTGGGGCATAGGTATAAATAGCAATGACATTGGTGCAGGTTTTAAAGAGAAAATGGCGAAACCCGGTGGTTGGGGCATGTTTATTACTGGATTTGCTGAATGTCTGCCCTACCACGAAAATAAAATAGGCCTAAACCGTGAGGTAAGAGACAAATGGGGCTTGCCGACATTAGATTTCGATTGTGAGTTTAAGAAAAATGAGCATGCGATGAATAAGCAAATTCTAGAAGACG